>NZ_JBIRAW010000020.1:0-172152 GCF_044326315.1 Actinomadura sp. 9N407
CGCCACCCCGGGCGACGCCAGAGGCGACCACGCCACGAGTCGACGTCGGGGGCGTGGTGGCCTGGTTTGGACGTTTCATGTGAAACGCCCTGAACCTCCGCATCTTTGGTCCGCCCACTACATGATCGCTACCGTCCGTTAATGGATCATCACGTGGAGGGGGCGATGTGTCCACGCATCCGTACGGCAGGTTCACCCGCCGCGGCATGGCCGGGATCCTCGGGCTGGGCTTCCTCGAACTGCTCCTGCCCGGCGAGGCGCTCGCCGAGGACGGCCCGCCCTTCCGCGTTCACACCCGGCGCGACTGGAAGGCCCGGCGGCCCCGGCGGCCCGCCGAAGTGATCTCCCAGCCGCCGGACCGCATCGTCATCCACCACACGGCGACGGCCAACACCCAGGACAGGTCGCTCGCCCAGGCGTACCGGCTCTCCCGCCAGATCCAGCGCTTCCACATGCGGGGCCAGGGCTGGAACGACACGGGACAGCAGCTCACCATCAGCCGCGGCGGCCATGTCATGGAGGGCCGCAACCGCAGCCTCGCCGCGATCCGCGCCGGTCGCCATGTGATCGGCGCCCAGACCCTGAACCACAATCACCACACCATCGGCATCGAGAACGAGGGCACCTACAGCAGGGCGCCCGTACCGTCCCGGCTCTGGGACTCCCTCATCGACACCTGCGCCTGGTTGTGCACGGTGTACGACCTCGACCCGTTCCGCGCCATCGTCGGCCACCGCGACCTGTTCACGACCGACTGTCCCGGCGACGTCCTCTACGCCAGGCTCACCGGGCTCCGCACGCAAGTGGCCTTCCGGCTGGACACCGACTCCGAGGAGGAACCGGTCGAGGCCGGCCCGCCGTCCAGCGATCCCGGCCCCTCGCCGGCCACGTCCGCGAGCCCGGCGGAAAGCCCGTCCACGACCAGCACACCCAGCGCGGACTCCACACCCAGCGCCGATCCCACACCCAGCGCCGACCCCATGGTCACACCCGACGCGTCTCCCACCAGAAGTCCCTGACGAGATTCCATGGATTCCGCGACTCCTGGCGGGAGGGCCGTTCTGTACGGCGTCCACGCACCGCACTCACTCGGCTCCGCGGCCTCGGCTCCGCCGGTCGCGCCTCTTCAGGTCTCCGGGGTCGTGTAGCGCGTACGGCGGCGGGCGATCTCGGGATCGATGCCCTCGACGAGCGACCAGATGCCGGCGACCCGTTCGACCAGGGTCTCCGGTGGCAGCCCGGCCAGGCCCTCGGCCGCCAGGTCGTCGATCGCCTGCGTCAGGCGGGCCATCCGCTCGCCGTGTGTGGAACACATGTTCGAATACTAGCGAGAGTGATGCCTGGGGCGGGTGAGCTTTCGCGATTTCACCGCGGCCCGTCGCGCGGGGTCAGCGGACGGCACCCGTCACCAGCCAGGACTCGCCCCGGGCCCGCAGGCCGAGCGTGATCAGGCGGATGACCATCCACGCGCCGATGGCCAGCCACAGACCGGTCAGCCCCGCTCCCGCCCCGTACGCGAACAGCGCCGCGGGCAGGAAGACCAGCGTCGCGACCAGTGACGTCCACGCGAGGTACGGGCCGTCCCCCGCGCCGATCAGGATGCCGTCCAGGACGAAGACGACGCCCGCGATCGGCTGCAGCAGCGCCACCAGGATCAGCGACCCGAGCAGCAGGTTCCGTACGTGGTCATCAGAGGTGAACAGGGCCGGCAGCCAGGGGCGTACGGCGAGGATGGCGACACCGAAGGCGATCCCGCAGCCGATGCCCCACTGGATCATCCGCCGCGTCGCCGCCCGCGCGCCCCGAACGTCGGCGGCGCCGAGATAGCGGCCCGTGATGGCCTGGCCGGCGATCGCGATGGCGTCCAGCGCGAACGCCAGCAGCGTCCAGACCTGGAAGCCGACCTGGTACGCGGCGATCTCGGGATCGCCCATCCGCGCGGCGATCGACGTCCCCACGATCAGCACCACCCGCATGGCCGCCGTACGCAGCAGCAGGTGCGCGCCCGCGTGGGCCGCGCCGCGGACCCCGGTCAGGTCGGGACGGACGGGCGCGCCATGGCGGCGGGCGGCCCGCAGCACCACCACGATGTAGACCGCCGCGCTCGCGGTCTGGGCGATCACGGTGCCCCACGCCGAGCCCGCGATGCCCCAGCCGAACCAGAGGACGAACACCACGTTCAGGATCAGGTTCGCGGTGAAGCCGCCGATCGAGACCAGCAGCGGCGTACGGGTGTCCTGCAGGCCGCGCAGCACGCCCGTACCTGCGAGAATGAGCAGCATCCCGGGAATGCCGAACAGGCTCACCTTGAGGTAGGTCTGCGCGTACGAGTCGACGGCGGGGGACGAGCCGAACACGTCCACGATCCACGGGACCAGCGGCCAGCAGGCGATGATGAGCACGACGCCGATCGCCAGCGCCAGCCACATGCCGTCGATGCCCTGCCGGATCGCCGCCCGCACATCGCCGGCGCCGACCTGGCGGGCCACTCCGGCGGTCGTGCCGTACGCGAGGAAGACGCAGAGGTAGACCAGGGTCGCCAGGGCCTGACCGGCCACACCGAGCCCGCCCAGCTGGGCGGTACCGAGATGGCCGACGATCGCCGAGTCCGACAGCAGGAAGAGGGGCTCGGCCACGAGCGCGCCGAAGGCGGGGATCGCGAGCCGCAGGATCTCGCGGTCCTGCGGGTTCGCGCGCCGTCGCAGGGATGAACCGACCATGACCACCGCACGTTAGCAGATGTAAGGGATACGACTAGTTTGTCCATTACACGGGCTCAGGGCGGCCCGCGCCCCGACTTTCTTTTCCGCACAGGCGGTGGACGGCGTTTGTGCAGGTCAACGCGGTGGCTCGCGGAAGGATCCACAGTTATCCCCAGGGTTGTCCCCAGGTCGTGCACAACCCGCACGGCGTGTCTGCACAGCTGGTCCACAGGGTCGTCCACAGCGCTCTTTGCCCCCGGGACACGCGGCCCCAGAGAATGTCGGAGGCGTCCGGTAAACGTGGGGCGAACGGTCCTCGACGCAGCAGGCGGGGCTGCTCGTCGGAAGATGGCAAGGGGGTGCGCAGGATGAGTGTGACCGAGCTCGGATCGCACGAGCAGGAGTTCGAGCGCACTCCACCGCACGACATCGCGGCCGAGCAGGGCGTGCTCGGCGGCATGCTGCTCTCCCCGGACGCCATCGCCGAGGTCATCGAGGTCGTCAGCACCCACGACTTCTACCGCCCCGCGCACCAGATCATCTTCGACACGGTCCTGGACCTGTACGGGCGCGGCGATCCCGCCGACGCGGTGACCATCTCCGGCGAGCTGACCAAGCGCGGCGAGATCGGCCGGATCGGTGGCGCGCCGTACCTGCACACCCTGATCTCCTCGGTGCCCACCGCGGCCAACGCCGGCTACTACGCCAAGATCGTTCGTGAACGCGCCGTCCTGCGCAAGCTGGTCGAGACCGGCACCCGGATCGTCCAGATGGGCTACGCCGCCGACGGCGCCGACGCCGACGAGGTCCTCGACCGCGCCCAGGCCGAGGTCTTCGCCATCGCCGACAAGCGCACCGGCGAGGACTACGTACCGCTGAGCGAGATCATGCCCGCCGCGCTGGACGAGATCGAGGCGATCGGCAGCCGCGGCGGCCAGATGGTCGGCGTCCCCACCGGATTCGCCGATTTCGACGCCCTCACCAACGGCCTGCACCCCGGCCAGATGATCGTTATCGCTGCGCGCCCTGCGATGGGGAAAGCCACAGATATCGGTACAATCCTCCCGACCCCCACGGGCTGGACGACGATGGGCGAGGTCAAGGTGGGGGACCACCTGATCGGGGCCGACGGGAAGCCGACCCGCGTCGTCGCCGCCACCGAGGTCATGCACGGCCGCCCCTGCTACGAGGTCGAGTTCTCCGACGGCGAAGTGATCGTGGCCGACGCCCAGCACCAGTGGCGCACGACGACGCGCGCGAGCCGCCGCCAGCGCGGTGAGCCCGCCTATTACTGGCCCGACGAGGCGATCAACCGCGTCCGATGGGCGACGGCGGACGCCAACGAGCAGCCGCGTCGACTCATCACCCATCCCCAGGCGGTGGCGGCGGTCGGCGCGGAGTTCAGGAACGCGCTCTATGCGGTCACCCGGGAGTTGGGCCACCGCGGTGAGGCCGACACGAGCATCTCCAAGCGCCAGCCCCGCTATGAGCACACGAGCCTTTACCGGGGGCTGCTGCAACGTGCCGTCCGCCCGAAGAACAAGGCGACCACGGCGCAGCACCGGCCCATCAAGACGACGGAAGAGATCGCGGCGACCGTGCGCTGCGACGGTGACGACCGTCCCAATCATGCGGTCGACGTGGCCGCGCCGTTCCAGCTTCCCCCTGCGAATCTGCCCATCGATCCCTACGTGCTGGGGGCGTGGCTCGGTGATGGGTGCAGCTGGAACGGGGACATCACGTGCTTCGACGAGGAGATCCTGGAACACATCGAAGCGGCCGGGCAGCCGGTCGTGCGGCGCGCGACTCGAGGGCAGTTCGGTCTCCCTCGGCTCATCACGACGCTCAAGGCGATGGACCTCTATCGGAACAAGCACGTTCCCCCGCGCTACCTGCGAGCGTCCGAGGCGCAGCGGCGCGCGCTGCTGGCCGGAATGCTCGACACCGATGGGTACGTGTCCGAGATCGGGCAGGTCCAGCTCGCGTTCGTCAACAAGCGGCTGGCCGAGGGTGCGCACGAGCTGATCCTCAGCCTGGGTTACCGCGCGACGATGACCACCAAGCCGGTCAAGGGACGTTCGCCGGATACCTCGACGTACTACCGAATCAATTTCACTCCGGCTGAGCCGGTCTTCCGGCTCCGGCGCAAGCTGGAACGGCAGCGCAAGCGGGTTGACCCGAAGGCGCGCGTCCGTTACATCGTGGACGTCCGGCCGGTGCCGAGCGTGCCCGTACGGTGCGTCCAGGTCGACAACGCCGACCACATGTACCTGGTCGGCCGGTCGTGCATTCCCACGCACAACTCGACGCTCGCGCTGGACTTCGCCCGCGCCGCATCGATCAAGCATGGCCTGACCTCGGCGTTCTTCAGCCTGGAGATGGGCCGCAACGAGATCACGATGCGGCTGCTGTCGGCCGAGGCGCGGGTGGCGCTGCACGCGATGCGGTCGGGCACGATGCAGGACGAGGACTGGACGCGGCTGGCCCGGCGGATGAGCGAGGTGGCGGAGGCGCCGCTGTTCATCGACGATTCGCCCAACATGTCGATGATGGAGATCCGGGCGAAGTGCCGCCGGCTGAAGCAGCAGCACGACCTGCGCCTGGTGATCATCGACTACCTGCAGCTGATGTCGTCCGGCAAGCGGGTGGAGAGCCGCCAGGTCGAGGTCTCGGAGTTCTCCCGTTCGCTGAAGCTGCTGGCCAAGGAGCTCGGCGTGCCGGTCATCGCGCTGTCCCAGCTCAACCGTGGTCCCGAGCAGCGAACGGACAAGAAGCCCATGGTGTCCGACCTGCGCGAGTCGGGATCGATCGAGCAGGATGCGGACATGGTGGTCTTGCTTCATCGTGAGGACGCGTACGAGAAGGAGTCGCCTCGGGCGGGCGAGGCGGACCTGATCGTGGCGAAGCACCGTAACGGGCCGACCGCCACGGTCACCGTCGCCTTCCAGGGCCACTACAGCCGTTTCGTGGACATGGCGCAGTAATCGCCGATGCGTGTAGCGGCGCGTGTCCATCCCTGGAAGCCCTTGCTCGTCGGCATGCGGCGCTGTCTCCGGTGAGGCGGGTGGGGATGGAGATCGATGAGGTCGGAGGGTGGCTGCGGGAGCGGTTGCCCGGGCTGGCGGAGGAGCACGGGGTGCCGGGGGTGGCGGTCGCCGTCGGCGCCGGGGGAGTCGCCCACCGAGCCGGTCCCGGATTTTGCGGCGCGCCCGGACGGCAGGCGTTGCGCGGGCGTCTACCTGTCGAGCACGAGCGAGACCACGGTGAGCGGGGACGGACGGGGACGGCTGTGGCTCGAGCACGTCCCCCTCGGTCTCGCGGTGGAGGTCGGCGACGAGCCGTACCGGACGGAGCTGCTCGGCTGGCGGGGGGACTCCCTGCTGCCCGCGGAGCCCGGGCACGGGCCCGTCGCGTTCCTGGGAGATGACGGCGAGGGGCGTGCGCGTTACCTGCACACGGGACGGGCCGACGTTCGTGCGGCCGGACGAAGCCATCGCGTGACAGACCGCTGAGAAGCCGGCAGCCAGCCCAGGTCAGCGACCAGTTCTATGCGTCGAGGCTGAGAACCTACACGCGGGGCCGGGGCGCGGATACGCACTCGGAAGGGCCCCTCAGTCTGGGAGTGGCTTCGCGCACTCGTGGCTCCAGAGAACGATCTGGATGCCGGATTGGCCGTCGGTACTGCTCGGCCCCGTGGCGTCGTCGGATCGGCACGTGACGAAGCCGACGTAGCCGGTGAAGGTGTCCGGGTCCATCAGGACCGGCGCCGCGCTGATGCGTGCCATCACCTGCGACTCCGGCATCGACGCTCGTACCGCATGGAGTGCGGCCCAGGCGAATGCGCAGCCCCTGCGCATCAGCGTGTGCACCCGTTCCGGGCCTTGCGTCTCGAGGCCGAGGTCCGGGACTCCTCGCCCGTTGGCGGCCCACTCGTAGTCGCCGATGTCGGTGAAGGCAGAGCGGTTGCCGAAGTAGGAGTCGCGGTAGGCGGCCAGCAGGATCGCGCCGTCATCGCGGATCCAGCCTTCGTCGATCACCGCACGCTGTGAAGCGTCCAGGTCCGCGGCGCGGAGGCTGGTGAGGAAGGCCGGCCCCAGGATCTTCTGTGCCTCAGGACTGGTCAGCGGCATCGTCGGTCTCCACTCGAGATTGTGCGGCTTTGTCGCCGACAGTATGGGGGCCAGGTTCATCAAGGGCGGCGCGCGCCACCCGAGGACGAGCTCGGGTGGACGCGCGGTGTCGCCGGTCCTGAAGCCATGGCCGGGAGTCCGGGGTCAGGGGGTCAGGGGGTCAGGACGGTCTTGCCGGCCAGCCGGCCGGTGGCGGCTTCGTCGTGGACGGCGGCCAGGTCGCTGATCGGCCGTCGCTCGGCGACGTCGATCCGCAGCTCGCCGGCGTCGACGCGGGCGACGAGTTCGGCGAGCCGGGTGGCGTCGCTGCGCACGAAGACCCGTTCCGTCCGCACGCCTCGTCCGGCGTCGTCGGGGCCGGGGGTGGTGGTGCTGACGAAGACGCCGCCGTCGGTGACCAGGTCCACCAGCCGCGCGGTCTCCTCCGGGCTGGTGGGTGCCAGGTTCAGCACGACATCGAACCGCTGGCCGGCCACCGCCTGGACGAGGGGGGTGGTGGTGTGGTCGACGATCCGGTCGGCCTTGTAGGAGCGGATGCGGTCGGTGCTGCGCGGGCCGGCGGTCGCGGTGACGGTGGCACCGGCCTGCTTGGCCAGCTGGACGGCGTATCCGCCGACCCCGCCGCCGGCGCCGTTGATCAGGACGCTGTGGCCCTCCTTCAGGTCGGCGTGCTCGAACAGTGACTGCCAGGCGGTCAGTGCTGCCGAGGGCAGTGCCGCGGCATCGGCCAGTTCGATGGTGCCAGGGGCCGTGGCCAGTGCCTCGGCGGGTGCGGCGACGTATTCGGCGGCCGCGCCGGGCGCGGTCATCGACAGGAACGCCACCACCGCGTCCCCGACGTTCCAGCCGTGCACTCCCTCACCGACCTCGCTGATGACGCCGGCCACGTCGAAGTTCGGGATGTGCGGGAAGGCCACCGGGAACACCTGCTGGAGCACGCCTGAGCGGATCGTGGCGTCCACCGGGTTGAACGCGGTGCCGGCCACGTGCACGACGACCTGTCCTGCTCCCGCGACCGGGCGGTCGGCGTCCTCGTAGACCAGGACGCTGCTGTCGCCGTGGGAGTGGTAGCGCGCTGCCTTCATGATTTCTCCTCCGTAGGTGCTTCGAATTCGAAGCATGGTGTTCACTGTAACCTGCTTCGAGTTCGAAGCAACCCCCGGGAAGTGTGACGCTCGTCATGCTTCGAATTCGCAACATGTACGGTGGGGGCATGACCGACCCCGACACTGGCGGCACCGGTGCCGACGACGTCCAAGCGCTCGATCCCCAGCAGCTGGGGGCCTACTTCGCGCTCATGGAGGCCGTCAGCCTGCTCCAGCACCGGGCGGAACAGCAACTGCGTGCCGAGGGCGATCTCAGCTACGTGCAGTTCCAGCTCCTGGCCCGCCTCGCCGGCGATGGCCCGCTGACCATGACGCAGCTGGCCGACGGCGTCGTCTACAGCCGGAGCGGCCTGACCTACCAGGCAGGCCTGCTGGAGAAGGCCGGACTCGTCACCCGCGGCCCCAGCCCCGACGACGAGCGCGCCACCCTGGTCGCCATCACCGAGGACGGCAGGGCACTGTTCGAGCGGGTGCTGCCCGGCCACATCCAGGTCACCCGCCTGCTGTTCGATCCCCTGGTCGAGGCCGACCTGCACCATCTCGGCGACATCATGACCCGCGTCCGCGACCACATGCGGGCCCAGCCGCCCCGTTCCGCGGCTCCCCGCAAGCGCGGCACCGCTCCCGCGTCCCAGCAATGACCAGAGTCCGGCGCCTAGGGTGAGGAACGGAGGTGCTCATGGAGGTCGTCAAGAATGTGGGACCGCCGACGGGACTGAAGCGGACGCTGTTCCGGCTGCCACTCGTCCTCTACCGGTGGGGCTTCGGATGGCTGTTCGGCCGCCGCATCATGGCCTTGCACCACATAGGCCGGGTCAGCGGGAAGCGGCGCCATGTCGTCCTGGAGGTCGTCTCGTACGACGCGGACGACGGGAGCTATGTGGTCGCGTCCGGGTGGGGGCCGGGTGCCGCGTGGTATCGCAACGTCCTCCACACGCCGGACGTCATCATCCAGGTGGGGCGCCGCACGCTGCCGGTGACGGCAGTGCCGCTTTCCAAGGACGAGGGAGCGGACGTTCTCGTACGGTACGCGTCCCGGCATCGCATGGCGGCGAAGTACCTCCTGCCTCGCCTGATGGGTTATTCGGTGGACGGTTCGGAGGCCGACTACCGGGCCGTCGGGGAGCTCATCCCGTTCGTCCGGTTCGTCCCGAGAACCTGAACGCGCCGCCGAGCGGCCCGGTTAACCGGTCGATATGTCCGGAAATATGATCAGCCGATGAAGCTGCCCCTGCCCGCTCGCCGTTTCCCGTTCGCCGGTGGTGGTCGGCGACTCGGGTCATGAGGCCGGTGAGCTGCTCGCGCTCGGCGGCCGCGAGGGGGGCGAGCAGCTCGTCCTGGACCTGGGACAGGACGGCGTCGAGGCGTTCGAGATGCTCGCGGCCGTCCGGGGTGATCGTGATGATGTTCCGGCGGCGGTCTCCGGGATCGGGCGTGCGCTCGATGAGTTTCCTGTCGCCCAGTTCGTTCAGTGCGGCGACGACGTCGCTGCGGTCGATTCCGGTACGGCGGCCGATGGCGGCCTGGCTGGCGGGGCCGAATTCCTCAAGCGCGGCCAGTAGCCGGTAGTGGTAGCCGCGCCCGCCAGCGGCTGCGAGGCGTTCGTTCAGCAGCCGGTGGCCGTACACCGAGATCTGGCCGAACAGCCAGCTCGGTGCGTGCCTGAGGCGGGCGGGCTGCGCGTCGTCGGCCGTCGTCATGGGGCGATTCTAGCGACTTGTTGGGGGCACCCACGATGGGCCCGGCCCTCGTGCGGGCCTGGGCCGGAGGTACGGCGCCGTACCTCCGGACATGCGGCCCCACGTGCCGGTCAGGCGTTGGCGATCTCCTTGATGAGGGGAGGCAGCAGGTCGTCGTGCCCGGCGGCGACGATGTCCCGCATCGGGGTGAGCAGGTGTGCGAAGAGCGCCATCGGAACGCCTTGGCCGCGCGCTCCTTCGGCGATGTTGGCCAGGCCCACGGCCTGCATGCCGAGCGGGGAGCCCTCCTCGTCCGCCGCCGCCCCCGCCGCGATCGGCCCGGCCATGGCCTGCAGCCAGGGTGTGAGGTAGGCCGAGGAGAACTCGGCGGCCCTGTCCTCGCTGATCATGGCCTGGGCGTGCCGGACGCCGGCGGCCATCCCGTACATCGCGGTGAGCAGTGCCAGGTCGTACAGCGGGGCCAGGCCGGGATCGTCGCCCAGGTAGCGGGTCGCTCCGAGGTGTTCGAGCGTGGCCTGGTGCGGGTCGAACGCCGCCTGCGAGCCGCTGTAGAGGATGAACGCGTCGGGCCCGCCGATCAGCGGGGGAGTCGCCATGATCCCGCCGTCCACGTACCGGATCCCGTGGCCCTCGGCCCAAGCCGCGGCGGTACGGGCGTGTTCCGGCGTGCCGTTGGTGAGGTTGACCAGGTCACGGCCGGAAAGGGTGTCCGAGACCGGGTCGAGCAGGGTGTTCATCACCGAGTAGTCCAGCAGGCAGGCGATCACCAGCGGGCTTGCGACGACCGCGTCGGCGACGGTGGCCGCGCGGACCGCGCCGCGTGCCACGAGGTCGTCGGCCTTCTCCGGCGTACGGTTCCAGACGGTCACGGGGTGCCCGGCCTCGAGTAGCGCTGCGGCGAGCCCGGCGCCCATGGCGCCAAGCCCAAGGATCGTCACAGGGGTGCTTTCCGTCATCAGATCTCCTCAATCGGTGGCTACGGGCTCCACCTTGCGGGAGGCGGGTTGTGGAAGGGCTCCGGTCGGGTTGTGGTGGGGCTACCGTGGCGAAGTGCGTTTCGGGGTGTTGGGTCCGGTGGAGGTGTGGGCGCCTGACGGGCGTACCGTCCGCGTACCCGAGACCAAGGTCCGGGCACTGCTGGCCGACCTGCTCGTCCATCGCGGCCGCCCGGTGCCGGCCGACAGGCTGATCGAGGACCTGTGGGGTACGGAGCCGCCCGGCAGCCCCGCCAAGACGCTGCGCGCCAAGGTCTCGCAACTGCGCCGTGCACTGGACGGGGCCGAGGGCGATCGGCCGGCCAACGAGCTGCTGGTCTTCCGCTCCCCCGGCTACCTGCTCAAGACGCGACCCGCGGATGTCGACGCCGACCGTTTCGAGGCGCTTCTGTGGCGCGCGCGCCAGCATGAAGGGGGCGACCCTCGGCAACGCGCGCGATTGCTGTCGGAGGCGCTGGGCCTGTGGCGCGGCCCCGCGTTCGCTGATTTCGCGGACGAGGCGTTCGCGCGAGCGGAGATCCAGCGGCTGGAGGAACGGCGGCTCGTCGCGGTCGAGGACCTGGCCGAGGTACGGCTCGCACTGGACGAGCATGACGTCCTCGTGGGCGAGCTGGGCGGTCTCGTGGCCGCGCACCCGTTGCGTGAACGGCTCCGCGCCGCGTACGTCCAGGCGCTCTACCGGTCGGGACGGCAGAGCGAGGCCCTGGCCAGTTACGGGGAGCTGCGGGAGCGCCTGCGGGACGAGTTGGGCGTGGACCCGAGCCCGGAGCTGTCCTCCCTGTACGAGTCGATCCTGCGCCAGGACCCGGCCCTGGAACGCAGCCCCGCGCGGCCCGTACCCCGGATCAACCTTCCCGCTCCGATCACCGAGCTGATCGGCCGGGAAGAGCTCGTCCGCGACGTGTACGGCCTGCTCTCGTCCGCCGCAGGGCGCCTGGTGACCTTGACCGGGCCTGGCGGCGTGGGCAAGACGCGGCTGGCGTTCGAGGCCGCGCGGCGTTCGGCGGACGCGTTCCCCGGCGGGGTCCTGGCCGTGGAGCTGGCCGCGCTCGCACCTGGCGGGGCGGTCGCGGGCGTGATCGAGGCGGTGGCGGCGGTGCTCGGCGTACGGGACGACGCGACCGCGCGGCCGATGCCGGAGGAACGCTCGCGCTCGCTGCTCGAACGGCTCGTCGAAGCGGTACAGGGCAAGCAAATGCTGCTTGTTCTGGACAATTGCGAGCATGTCGTCGAGCCGGTCGCGGAACTGGCGGCGACGCTACTGCGGGAGGCACCGGAGTTGCGCGTCCTGGCGACGAGCCAGGAACCGCTGGCGATCGTGGGCGAGCGGCTGCGGGCCGTACCGCCACTGGATCTTCCCGACGCGACCGGCAGGCTCGAACCGGCCGAGTTGGAGAAGCGGTCGAGCGCGGTCCGGCTCTTCGTGGCCCGCGCGACCGCGGCGGCGCCGGGCTTCGCGCTCGACGCGGGGAACGCGGCCGCGGTCGCGGCGATCTGCCGCCGCCTGGACGGGATCCCGCTGGCGCTGGAGCTGGCCGCCACCCGGGTGCGCGGCATGGGCGTACGGGAGCTGGCGGGGCGGCTGGACGACCGGTTCCGGGTGCTGACGGCGGCACCGCGCGGCGTACCGGCCCGGCAGCGCACCCTGCGCGCGATGATCGACTGGAGCTGGGACCTGCTGCCGGACGCCGAGCGCGCCGTCCTGCGCCGGCTGGCCGCGCACCCCGACGGCTGCACGCTGCGCGCCGCCGAGGAGGTCTGCTCGGGTGGCGACGTCCCGGTCGGCGAGGTGCTCGACGTGCTGGGACGCCTGGTCGGACGGTCCCTCGTCGTCCTGGCCGAGGGGCGCGGCGAGGCCCGCTACCGGCTGCTGGAATCGGTCGCGGCGTACGCGAGGGAACGCCTGGACGAGGCGGGCGAGTCCGGCCGCGTCCGCCGCCTTCACCGCGACCACCACCTCGCCCTCGCCGAACGCGCCGCGCCCCTCCTGCGAGGCCATGACCAGCGGCAATGGCTTGAACGCCTGGACGCCGAGACGGCGAACCTGCGCGCCGTCCTGGAGACCGCCGTTCAAGACGGAGCCGCGGACGAGGCGTTGCGGCTGGTCAACGCGCTGGGCTGGTACTGGTTCCTGCGCGGCCGGTTCGCCGAGGCGCATCGCTCGTTCACGCTGGCCCTGTCGGCGGCTGATGCGGGGGCCACCGGCCCGGCGCGGCTCGCGGCCCTCGCCTGGCGTGCGGGCATGTCTTTGCTGGTGCTCGACGGGACCGATCTCGATCCGCTCCAGGAAGCCCGCGCGGCCGTCCAGCGGTACGACGATGGCGGCGATCCGGCCGGGCGCGCCTGGGCGTGCTGGTTCCTCGGCTACTGCACGCTCGGGTTCGGTGACGCGTCCGTCGGGTTCGCCCTCGTGGAACGGGCCCTGCAGGAGCACCGGGCACTGGGTGACCGCTGGGGTGTGGCGGCCGCGCTGAGCATCCGCGCGGAGACGGCGCTGTACCGCGCCGACCTGGACCGTACGCGGCACGACGGCGAGGAGAGCCTGGCGCTGTTCCGCGAGCTCGGCGACCGCTGGGGCGAGCTCCAGGTCGCCCGCGTCCTCGCCGAACTGGCCGAGATCACCGGCGACTACGGCCAGGCGGAACGGCTGCGCCGCGACGGGCTGCGCGTCGCCGAGGACCTCAAGCTGTGGAACGAGGCGTCCGGCATGCTCGCCAGGCTCGGCCGCGTCGCGCTGCTGACCGGCGACCACGTCCTGGCGGAGGACCTGCACCAGCGGGCCCGGACGCTGGCCGTGGAACGCTCGTACCCGCGCGGCGCGGAGTTCGCCGAGGTCGGGCTGGGGATGCTCGCCCGGCGGCAGGGGCGCCTCGACGACGCGGAGAAGCACCTGCGCGACTGGCTCGACTGGTGCCGCCGCTGGGAGGGCGACGCGGGGATCGCGCTCATCATGGTCGAGCTGGGATTCGTTGCCGAGCAGCGCGGCGATGCCGGCCAGGCGCTGGCCCTGCACACCGAGGGCCTGGAGGCGGCCCGTACGACGGGAGACCTCCGGGCTCTGTCCCTCGCCTTCGAGGGCCTGGCCGGCGCGTTCGCGCTTGCGGGCGAGCATGGCCAGGCGGCCCGGTTGCTGGGGGCGGCCCACGCGGCCAGGACATCCGCCGGCGCCCCGCTCCCGCCCGGCGAACGCGGCGACACCGACCGCGCCGCCGCGTCCGCGCGCGAAGCCCTGGGGGACGCCGCGTACACGGCCGCCTTCGACGCGGGCCGCGCGACGCCCCCGGATGGGCTCGCGGATCAGCTCTTGGCCAGGAACTCGCGGTAGTACGCGGCGAAATCGGGCTGCGTTCCGTTGAGGTCGGTGAAGCCGTACTCCTTGGACAGCTCCCCCGTGTCGTACGAGCCGCCGCTCTTGCTCATGATCTCCGGGTCGGCGGCGAGCGCCACCACCGCGCGCCCGATGTACGCGGGCGTCTCGGACGCGGCGAAGTGCTGGTCCTTGGCGGCCCCGTCCTTCCAGTTCTCCTCGGTGATACCGAAGATCTCCAGCATGGCCTCCGACCGCAGGAAACCCGGCGTGAGCGCCAGCGCGGCCACGCCGTACGGCCTCAGCTCGGCCGCCTGGTTGCGGGCGAGCCGGATGACCGACTGCTTGGCCAGGTCGTAGAAGAACGTGCCGCGATAGCCGCCCAGCAGCTCCTCCACGAACCGCTCGGTCCCATCGGTGATCTCGAGGACCAGCCCGCGCCCCTGCCCGATCATCAGCGGCAGCGCGAAATGGCTGGTCACGATGTGGGTGTCGACCGCCCGGTGCAGGAGCTTCAGGCCCTTGTCCAGGTCGTGCTCCCACAGCTTCCTGTCCCACTCGGCGAGCGCGTCGCCGCCCCACACGTCGTTCACCAGCAGGTCGAGGCGCCCCTGCTCGGCCTTGATCCGTTCGGTCAGCGCCCGTACCTGCGCACGACGATGCCGGCCGCCGGCCCCCTACGGGTCACCTCGCCGCGGTCAGCCGCCAGAGCGAGGTCACCTCGGCCGCCCGCGCCGCATGCAGCCGGTCCTCGGTATCGAAGACCCGCGGATGCTGCGGCCTGGCGTCCAGCCGCCCCACGACCTCCAGGCCACCTGCCGCAACGGCGTCGAGCAGCTCTTCCCGCGACCGCAGGCCCAGGTGCTCGGCCAGATCCGACAGGATCAGCCAGCCTTCCCCGCCCGGCTCGAGATGCTCGGCCAGCCCGCTGAGGAACGCCTTGAGCATGCTGCTGTCCGGGTCGTACACGGCATGTTCGAGCGGCGAGCTAGGCCGTCCAGGCACCCAGGGCGGATTGCACACGACCAGGCCCGCCCGCCCGGGCGGCCACATGTCGGCCTCTACGACTTCGACGTTCACCTCTAGCCGAGTGACGTTCTCGCGGGCACACGCAAGCGCGCGCGGGTCCTGGTCAGTGGCCACTACCCGTTCAATGCCACGCCGTGCCAGAACGGCCGCGAGCACACCCGTCCCTGTGCCGATGTCGTACGCGAGCCTCGTTCCCTCTGGAACGGGCGCTTCGGCCACCAGGCCGACGTACTCGCCCCGTACAGGAGAGAAGACGCCGTAGTGCGGATGGATCCGTTCCCCACCCAGGGCCGGAATCTCCACACCCTTCCGGCGCCACTCGTGAGCCCCCACCACACCCAGCAGTTCGCGCAGGGAAATCACGTAGGGCTCGTCCACCGTCCCGTACGCCTCGACACAAGCCTCCGCGACATCCGGCGCGCGTCGCAACGGAATCACATGCCCGGCCCCTACAGGAATCAGCAGCATCCCCAGGATTCGAGCCCGCTGCCCCTGCGCCTGCCGATGCAGATGGAACGCCTGTACCTGCGACGGCTCCGTGGCCTTCCGCTTCTTGCGCTTGGGCGTATCCACGCGCCGCGTCATGGCCTGAAGCAGCTGCTTCGCGTTCTGGAAATCCCCACGCCACAGCAGCGCGGTCCCCTCGCAGGCGAGCCGGTACGCCTCGTCGGCCTTCGTCCGGTCATCGGCCACCACCACCCGCAGAGGCGGAGCCGCACCGCTCTCCGACCGCCACAGCGCCGACCGTGCCTCGCCGTCCTCCACCCACTCGGCAACCGGCTGCGATCCCTCGGCCCCTCGGGCGTCCGTCCCCATCCTGGAATTATCCCTGCTCACACCACCCCACCGACCGCCAGAGGCACCCGCACGCAGCAGGGCGCCACAGCGTTGCGGGCCGCTCGAAGCATCTGATCGGGATAAAGTCCGCCGTCATGAGCTCCCCCCGGGCACGGACCAAGGCGATCACCTATGTCTGCCTCTGGGGCGGATCGCTGATCCTCGGGCTGATCTTCACGATTCCCTACGCGCGAGCCCAGTCGTCGGGTATCCCCACGACGGCGACGGTCGGGGAATGCCGCCTCGTCGATGAGAACGGCGCGGCTCCAGGAAGCTCTGGACGGGTCTGCACCGGCTCCTGGGAAATCGATGGTCGACAGCGCTCTGGAGAGGTCACCGGCCTCGGAGTGAGTGACCACGAGGGCGGCACCGTCCGGGTACGCGTGGTCGGTGAAACGGCCTATGTCGAGACCACACGGGTCGGCCCGCTGGTGGTGTTCGCCCTGACAGGAGGGGGCCTGGGAGTCGTCCTCCACATCGGCATCTGGTTCACGTTCCGGAAGCACGAGAGGGAATCGTGACATCGGAAAGGCGCGGCCGGCTATTTCAGGGCAGGTCGTTGCTCGGGGTCTGGGTGGCGGTTTCGGCGAGGTCGTTCAGGGCCTTTTCGTACGGGGAGCCTGGCTCGGCCGCATAGAGCATGAGGCGGCTCAGGTCCGGGTCGCCTGGCAGGTGCAGCGTTTCGTACGGGAGCACGAGCAGACCCGCCTGAGGGTGGTGGATGCGGGCTTCGCCGTGGGTGAGGTCGGTGACCTGGTGGGCCGACCAGAGGCGCCGGAAGTCCTCGCTGCGGTCCAGCATCGTGTCGATGAGGGCCTTCAGGTGCGCGTCGCCCGGATTCTCTCCTGAGCGGTAGCGCAGGTGGGCGACGTTGCGCTGGGCGACCGGTAGCCAGTTGTCGTCCAGGCGGGCGCGGTAGTCCTCGTTGAGGTGGATCTGGTGCGTCCAGGTGCGCTCGTCAGGCGGGACGTTGGCGAGGTCCACGAAAACGGCCGCCGTCAGGCGATTCCAAGCCACCACGTTGGTGTAGTGGCCCACCACGTAGGCGGGGGCGTGGGTGATGGAGTCCAGCAGGTGCTGGAGGGGTGCGCGCAGGCGCGGCGGGGTCTGGCGGGGCTCTGTACGGGGCGGATGCGCGAGGCGGTGCAAGTGGGCTTGCTCGTCCGGGGTCAGCTGCAGGGCCTGGGCTATGGCGTTGACGATTTCGGTCGAGACGTTGTCGGCGAAGCCCTGCTCCAGGCGGATGTAGTACGCGACGCTCACTCCGGCCAGCTGGGCTAGCTCCTCGCGGCGTAGGCCGGGGACTCGGCGGCGCGCCCCGTACGAGCGCAGGCCCACATCACCGGGTTGCAAGCGCGCGCGGCGCGACTTGAGGAACTCGCCCAGTTCGGTCATGTCCGTGAGCGTAACCGCAGGGTGTCACTGCCAGTGGTACGAAAACCGGGGGGCTGGGTGGGCTGAGCCGTTCACGTGAGGGTGAACGGCATGACCACAATGACGACCGCGGCCGTGCCCCAGAGGGCGCGGATGGATTCGCGGCAGAAACTGATCCTGACCCTTCTGCTGGGCGCGCAGTTCATGCTCGCCATCGATTTCTCCATCCTGAACGTGGCGTTGCCCGTCGTCGGTGAGGGACTGGGCTTCGGCCTGGGCGGGCTGCAGTGGATCGCGACGGCGTTCGCGTTGCCGGCCGCCGGGTTCACCCTGCTGTTCGGGCGGATCGCAGACCTGGCCGGGCGGCGCCGGATGCTGCTGACGGGCATGGCGCTACTCGCCGTGGGATCGCTCGTGGGCGGCCTGGCCACGTCTCCTGCGGTGCTGCTGACCGGGCGGGTCCTGCAAGGGCTGGCGACGGCGATCGCCACTCCGGCGGCGCTGTCGCTGCTGACGACGTCGTTCAGGGAAGGGCACCTGCGGTCCCGGGCGCTCGGGCTCAGCGGGGCGCTGATGTCGGCCGGGTTCACAGTGGGCGCGGTGCTCGGCGGGGTGCTGACCGACCTGCTGAGCTGGCGCTGGGCGTTCCTGGTGAACGTTCCGGTGGCGCTCGTCATCCTGGTCCTGACACCCATGGTGATCAAGGAGAGCCGGGCGGCGGAACGGGCGAGGCTGGACGTTCCGGGCGCGGTGACGGTCACCGGCGGCCTGCTGTTCCTGGTGTACGGGATCACCGGTGGTAGCCCGGCCGCGCTGGCGGCCGCGGCCGTGCTGCTGATCGCGTTCTGGATCGTCGAGCGGCGGGCGAATGCTCCGCTGGCACCGCCGCGCGTGCTGACCAAGCGCACGGTGACCTGGGGGAACGTCGGCGGGTTCGTCGCGTTCGCGACCGAGACCTCGCTGGTCTTCCTGATGACCCTCTACCTGCAGCAGGTGCTCGGATACTCGCCGTTGATCACCGGGCTGGCGCTCGGAGTGCTGGGCGTGGGCACCGTCGCGGGCGGTGTCGCCGCTCCCCGGATCCTCGCGCGGATGGGCGGCCGGTGGACGCTGGTGTCAGGGCTGCTGCTCCAGGCCGCCGCGACGCTGGCTCTCCTGGGACTGGGTGAGACGCGGGCTTCGCTGGGATTGCTCCTGGTCGCGACGGCCGTGGGTGGTTTCGGAAACCTGGTGGCGATCGTGGCGTTCATGGGGATCGCTACGTCCGGCCTGCCGGACGGGGAGCAGGGCCTGGCGACCGGCCTGGCCACCATGACGCAGCAGGTCGCGATCACTCTCGGCATCCCGATCATGAGCGCGGTCGCCACGGCGCGCGGCGATGTCCTGGCGGGCATCCACACCGCGACCCTGGTGAACGCGGGACTCGTCGTGCTCGGCGCCATCGTCGTCGGCACGTTTCTCAGGAGGAAGTGACATGGACCTCGAACTGAACGGCAAGGTCTTCATCGTCACCGGCGCATCGGCCGGCATCGGCGAGGCGACGGTTCGGATCCTGAACGAAGAGGGCGCGCACGTGGTCGGGGTCGCGCGCGGCGGAGACGTCGCCGCGGACCTGCGCGACCCGGCCGCGGCCCGGCATGTCGTCGACATCGCGCTGGAACGCCACGGCCGCCTGGACGGGCTCGTCAACAACGCGGGAGCCTTGGAGTCGCGCATCGGCTTCCTCGATGTGACCGACGAGCAGTGGCACGCCACGTTCGAGCTGAACTTCCACGCGGCGGTACGGATGGCGCGTGCGGCCCTGCCCGCCCTCATCGACCAGGGAGCGGGCAGTATCGTCCACGTCTCCAGTGAGGCGGCGCGCTTCCCGGACACACCTCTGGTCGACTACGCGGCCTCCAAGACCGCACTGCTGTCGGTCTCCAAAACCCTGGCGGGGGAGTTCGGTGCTTGCGGGATCCGCTCCAACGTCATTTCCCCTGGGCCGACCCGTACGCGCCTGTGGGACGCCCCAGGGGGATTCGCCGAACAGCTGGCGGCGCAGTACGGGCTCCCAGTGGAAGAAGCCATCGAACGCTTCGTACGGGACGAGCGACGCCTTCCGACGGGCCGGCTGGGCACGCCGGACGACGTCGCCCGGGTCATCGCGTACCTGCTGTCCCCGCTGGCCGTACAGGTCACCGGGGCCGAATGGGCCGTTGACGGCGGCGCCCTACGCCAGCTCTGAACGATCACCACAGCCTCGCCGCTCACTGGGCCCAGCTCCCAGGTGAAGCGCGCGAGGCTGTGGTGTGCGTCCGGGATATGGGCCGGGGTTCATGTCGGATTTCCGCTAGTGAAGTGCGGTGGCCATCGGCGATGGTGGAGGCATGCACGAGGACGTGGAACGATGCGTACGAGCGGTCCAGTCGAAGGACGCGCGCTTCGACGGCTGGTTCTACACGGGCGTCGTGACCACCGGCATCTACTGCCGCCCTAGCTGCCCAGTGGTGCCGCCCAAGCCGGAGAACATGCGGTTCTACCCGAGTGCAGCCGCCGCCCAGCAGGCGGGATTCCGGGCCTGCAAACGCTGCCGCCCCGACGCCAGCCCCGGCTCCCCTGAGTGGAACCACCGCGCGGACGTGGTGGCTCGTGCCATGCGGCTGATTGCGGACGGGCTGGTCGACCGTGAGGGCGTGCCAGGCCTAGCGGACCGCCTCGGCTACAGCACCCGGCAGATCGAACGGCAACTGCGCGACGAACTAGGGGCAGGGCCACTCGCCCTGGCACGAGCCCAGCGCGCGCAAACGGCCCGCCTGCTCATCGAGACCACCGCCCTGCCCATGAGCGACATCACCTTCGCGGCGGGCTTCGCGAGCATCCGGGCGTTCAACGACACCGTCCGCGAGGTTTTCGCGCTCACTCCCACCCAACTCAGGGACCGCGTAGCGAAGGGACATCCCTCCGGGGGTTCCGGAACGTTGTCCCTGCGGCTGCCGTTCCGCGCTCCCCTGTGCCCGGACAACCTGTTCGGGCACCTGGTGGCCACCGCCGTCCCCGGCGTGGAGGAATGGCGAGACGGCGCGTACAGGAGAACCCTCCGCCTCCCCCACGGGCACGCCATCGTCGCACTGACACCGCAACCGGACCATGTCGCATGCTCGCTGTCCCTCACCGACCTGCGCGACCTCACCATCGCGATCAGCCGATGCCGCCGCCTCCTGGACCTCGACGCGGACCCGATCGCAGTGGACGACCTCCTGCGTACGGATCCCGTCCTCGCGCCCTTGGTGGACAAGGCACCGGGACGCCGCGTACCCCGTACAACCGATCCGGACGAGTTCGCCGTACGAGCAGTGCTCGGCCAGCAGGTCTCGACCGCAGCGGCCCGTACACATGCAGCGCGCCTGGTAACAGCGCACGGAGAACAAGTAACCGACCCCGCAGGCGGACTCACCCATCTCTTCCCAGACCCCACGGCCCTCGCAGAACTGGACCCACTACGACTCGCTTTCCCCCAGGCCCGCCGTACGACCCTGACCACACTGGTCGCCGCCCTCGCCCAAGGGGAAGTCGACCTCGGCCCCGGAAGCGACTGGGACGAGGCCAAAAACAAGCTCTCGGCCCTCCCCGGATTCGGCCCCTGGACCATCGAGCTGATCGCCATGCGCGCCCTAGGCGACCCTGACGCGTTCACCCCGACCGACCTCGGAATCCGCGCAGCCGCAAGGGACCTGGACCTCCCCACGACACCCGTTGCGCTGACCAACCGTGCCGCAGCCTGGCGCCCTTGGCGGGCCTACGCCGTTCAGTACCTGTGGGCCACCGGCGACCACGCCATCAACCATCTCCCCGGAGGAAGAGCATGACCCGTACGCACACCGTCCTGGAGAGCCCGGTCGGTCCCCTCACAGCGGTGCTGACCGACGGCGCCCTCTCCGGCCTCTACATGAACATGCAACGGCACCGCCCACCGGAAGAGACCTTCGGCCCACCCGCCGACGACGACGCCCCGTTCACCCCCATCGCCGAACAGCTCCAGGCCTACTTCTCCGGAGAGCTCACCACCTTCAGCCTTCCCCTGGCCATGCAGGGCACCTCGTTCCAGCAGCGCGTATGGGCTGCCCTCCAGGAGATCCCGTACGGCGAGACCACCTCGTACGGCGAGATCGCCCAGGACCTCGGCAATCCGAACGCCTCCCGCGCCGTCGGACTGGCCAACGGCCGCAACCCGATCAGCATCATCGTCCCCTGCCACCGCGTCGTGGGCTCCACCGGCGGCCTCACCGGCTACGGCGGCGGCCTCGACCGCAAGCGCCACCTGCTCGACTTCGAACGCCGGACGAAAGGGGCATCTCTCTTCTGACAGCGCGTAATGTCAGCCCGGGCGGCTAACGTTCTGCTGCACAATCTCGCGGTACGGAGGGGGCACGATGGAGTTCCGGGTCGATCGGCAGGCACTGGCGGACGCGGTCGCATGGGCGGCGCGTACGCTGCCGTCGCGCCCCGCCCTCCCCGTCCTGGCGGGCATGCTCATCGAGGCCGCCGACGGCGAGCTCTCCCTCGCCGGTTTCGACTACGAGGTATCCGCGCAGGCCAAGCTCTCGGGTGAGGACGTCACCATCACCGAGCCCGGCCGGGTCCTGGTCCCCGGCCGGCTGCTGGCCGAGATCGTCCGCAACCTCCCGCCGCACCCGGTCGACATCGCGGTCAAGGGCAGCGAGGTCGTCGTCACCTGCGGCAGCGCCGAGTTCGGCCTGCTGCCCCTGCCCGTGGAGGACTACCCTGCCCTCCCCGTACCGCCAGGACGCGCCGGCACCATCCCCGGCGACGTCTTCGCCGCCGCCGTCGCCCAGGTCACCCCCGCCGCCGGCCGCGACGACACCCTCCCGATGCTGACCGGCGTCCGGATCGACTTCGAGGGCACCACGATGCGGATGGCCTGCACCGACCGCTACCGCATCGCCGCCCGCGAGCTCTCCTGGACGCCCGCCGACCCCGAATTCACCGCCGGCATCGTGGTCCCCGCCCGTACTCTCGCCGACACCGCCAAGGCGATCCGCCCCGGCGCCGAGGTGGCCCTCGACCTCACCGGCACCGGCGACGCCCTGATCGGCGTCTCCGGCGGCGGCCGCAGCATGACGACCCGGCTCCTGGACGACCAGTTCATCGACTACCGGTCCCGCCTCACCGGCACCTGGACGACCACCGCCCGCGTCCGCGTCGCCCCGTTCGTCGAGGCGATCAAGCGCGTCGCCCTCGTCACCGAACGCAACACCCCCGTCCGCCTGGCCTTCACCCCGGGCGAGGTCCGCGTCCGAGCCGCCTCAGGCGATGCCGCCCGCGCCAACGAGAGCCTGCCCGCCCTCCTGGCCGGCGAGGAGATCGACATCGCCTTCAGCCCCCAGTACCTCCTGGACGGCCTGGCCGGCGTCGACACCGAGTTCGCCCGCCTCGAATGCACCGGCCCCACCAAGGCCGCCCTCCTCACCGCCGTCCCCGACAAGAACGCCGACGACGCCGACCCCGCGTCCGACACGGGCGAGAACACCGGCTTCCGCTACCTCGCCATGCCCGTCCGAATCTGACCACCCTTACCCACTGCGTTCGCGACAAGCGACGAGCCGCTAGGCGAGGAGCGCGGCTCGCGAAAAGCCATCAATACTCCCGACTATCCAGATTCCGCCGTCTTGGGCGGCGGAGGCTAGCCAGACGGCTGTTTCGCCTGGGGGCTGGGGGGACGTGGTGAGGGTCCAGCGTTGGCCGTCGTAGTGGGCCAGTTCGCCGCCGCCGCCCGCGACCCATAGGTCGTCGGGGGTGCGGGCGGTGATGGTGTTGGCGGCGGTCACGGGAGTCTTGGTGTTGCTCCACTTGCGGCCGTTCCAGTGCAGGACGCGGTCGCGGCCTACGGCCCAGGCTTCGGAAGGGGAAAGGGCGACGACGTCGCTGAGGGGGAAGCGTGTGGTGGGGCTGGGGACGCGCGTCCAGGTGTGGCCGTCGTAGTGCATGATCAGCCCGGCGCGGTCGGCGGCGCCTACGGCCCAGAGGTCGTCGGGGGCGGTGCCGGAGACGGCGAGGAGCTTGCCCTTGGTGATCGAGGGCAGGGAGGCGGGTCGCCAGGTGTTCGCCGACCAGTGCAGGGCCACGGGGCCTGAGGGGCCGCCCCAGGGGAGGCCGTGGCCGACGGCCCAGGCTTCTTCGCCGATGAACGTGACGTCGGTCAGGACGTAGCCGTCGGTGTCGGGGTCGGCCCGTTCCCAGGAGGTGCCGTTCCAGTGCTGGATCAGCGGGACCTCGGTGCCGGCCACGCGGTCGTAGGCGCCGCCCACGGCGATGGCCCGGCCGGGGGCGGCGGCGATGCCCTGGAAGCCGGCGCCGATGTGGGACGGGTCGGGCGGGGGCGCGGGCGCGTTGGTCCAGGTCGTGCCGTCCCAGCGGGCGATCAGGGGGTGCTGCTCGACATGGCCGGTGACCCAGACCTCGGTGGGGGACGCGACGGCCACTCCGGCGAGCAGGTGCGGGGCCTGCGCGACGGTGGGGGAGACGATCTGCCAGCCGGTGTCGGAGCGCAGGGCCATCACGGCGCCCGTGACCCGGGCGCGGCCCGAGATCTCTTGTCGGTTCACCGCTGGGGGCCTCTCAGGTCGGGGTCGCACACTCTCTTAACGCATCCACGTCGTTGGCCCGTTCCAGGGGTCACAGGTCCATGACGGCGAGGACGAACCGTAGATCGTTCTCTCCCGTGTTGCCGTACGAGTGGGGGCGGTCACCGACGAACACCGCCGCGGTGCCGGGCCTGATCACGTCGCTGCGGCCGTCCACGGTCAGGGTGAGGACTCCTTCCTGCACGTACACGATCTCCTTGGTCCCGGGTACGTGGGCGTCGCTGTCCCTGATCTCCCCGGGACGCAGTTCCCAGCGCCACAGCTCCAGGGACGGCCGGGGATCGCTGCCGCCCAGGAGCGTGCCGGTGCCGCCTGCGGGGCCTTCCCAGAGGACGACGTGCCGTTCCGGCGGGAACACCCGTACGGGTGGGTGCTCCTCGACCTGGACGAGCCGGGTCAGCGGTACGCCCAGCGCGTCCGAGATGCGAATGAGCGTACCCAGATTGGGATTGCCGCGCCCCTGCTCGAGCCCGACGAGCACGCCCTTGCTGACCCCGGCGCGGCCGGCGAGTTCGTCCAGGCTCCAGCCGTGTCCGGCCCGCAGCGCCCGTACGGTCCTGGCCACGGCCTCGCCGATGGCGTCTTGATCGCTCACGTGCTCAACCTTAGGGTGCGGTCGTTAGGATGATATATAGAGTTCATTAAAATGACCGGCACGGAGTCGACCTGGAGGAGAACGATGCTGGAGCGGATCGTCATCGACGAGGCCGTACGCGAGTTGCGGCCGGATGCCGTCGTACTCGCCATGACCGCTGAAGGCCTGGTCAACGGGCCGAGCGACGTGGCCGACTGGTCGGTCAAGGCGGCGGCGGAAGACGCCCACGTGGAGGCCTGGCGCGAGGCCTACCGTTCCTTTGGCGCCAAGCCGCAACGGACCCGCTCCTCCGTGGACGCCCTCCTGCGTAGGGCGGACTCCCTGCCCGCCATCAACAAGGTGGTGGACGCCTACAACGCCATCAGCGTCGAGTACGTGCTCCCGGTAGGCGGCGAGGACCTCGACGCCTACGTGGGTGCCGCCCGGCTCGTACGGGCCACAGGGGACGAGCCGTTCGACACCGTCGCGGGCGGTGAGCCCGCCGTGGAGCACCCCCTGGTGGGCGAAGTGGTCTGGCGGGACGACGCGGGAGTGACCTGCCGACGGTGGAACTGGCGGCAGTGCGTCCGTACGCGCATCACCGAATCGACCAGGAACGCGCTCTTCCTCCTCGAACGCCTTGAGCCGTACCCCCTGGAGCGGCTCCAGGAGGCGGGGGACGATCTGGCCGCGCGACTGCGCGCGTTCAGCCCGGACGTGCGGATCGAAAGCCGCGTCATCGGCGGCGTGTAATGGTGACCGTACTGGCGCTGGGGGCGGCCCTCGCCTACGGCGTCGCGGACTTCCTCGGCGGCGCGGTCGCGCGGAAGTCGAGCGCGCTCAGGGCGCTGGCCTGGTGCGTTCCGGTGGGGTTCGTGGTGGTCCTGATCGCCGCGCTGCTGATCGGCGGCCGGCCCACCTGGCCGTCCCTGGCCTGGGGCTTCGGCGCGGGACTGGCGGGCGGGATCGGGCTGATCACGTTCTACCGGGCGCTGGCCCGCGGGCCGATGAGCGTCGTCGCGCCGGTCTCCGCGCTGGCCTCCGCCGTCCTGCCGGTCGGCGTCGGCCTGTTCCGCGGTGAACGCCTGGACGCCACCGTGCTGGCCGGAGTCCTCCTGTGCCTCGCCGCGATCGGCCTGGTCAGCATGGAGAAGGACGCCGAGGCCGGGGACGGCGAGGCCAGGGGACCGGGACGGTGGTTCGACAGCGGGCCGCTGATGGCCGGGATCTCCGGGGTCTGCTTCGGGATCTTCTTCACCCTGCTGGAGACCGCCGGTGACCAGGGCGGGCTCTGGCCGCTGGTCGCGGCCCGTACCGGCAACCTCGTCGTGATCGGCGCGGCGCTGCTCGTCGTGATCCGGATGCGCGGCGCGATCCCCGGCCCGCCCATCTCGGGACGGGTGCTGATCGGCCTAGCGCTGCTGTCGGGAGCGCTGGACGCCTCCGCGAACGGGCTGTACTTCGTCGCCGCCCAGCAGGGCATGCTCAGCCTCGCCGCGGTCCTGACGTCGCTGTACCCGGCCATCACTGTCCTGCTGGCTCGGATCGCCTACAGCGAACGGCTCCGCGCCGTACAACGGCTCGGGCTGGCCGTGGCGGTCGCCGGTGTGGCCCTGGTGACGATGGGTTAGACCACTCCCAACGTGGCGCCTCCAAGGGGCACCGACGAAAAAGCCCCCTGGAGTCGTCCAGGGGGCTTCGTTCTTGCTCGGCGGTGGTGGTGGGATTCGAACCCACGGAAGGTTGCCCTTCACACGCTTTCGAGGCGTGCGCCCTCGTCCACTAGGCGACACCACCGCGGGAGAGCCTACCCGACTCTGCGGCGCGCGAAGAACTCGGTCAGCAGTGCACCGCACTCGTCGGCGAGCACCTCGGCGAAGACCTCGGGACGGTGGTTGAGGCGCCGATCCCGTACGACGTCCCAAAGAGAGCCCACGGCACCGGCCTTGAGATCGATCGCCCCGTACACGATCCGGTCCACGCGGGCCTGTACGGACGCACCCGCGCACATCGTGCACGGCTCCAGAGTCACGACCAGCGTGCAGCCGCTCAACCGCCATTCACCCACGAAGGAGGCGGCGGCGCGCATCGCGACGATCTCGGCGTGCCCGGTGGGGTCGGCCGTACGTTGGCGGTCGTTGTGCCCCCTGCCGATGACCTCGCCTGAGGCGTCCAGGACGACGGCGCCGACGGGTACGTCCCCGGCCTCGCCGGCCAGCCGGGCCTCGTCCAGCGCGAGCCGCATCGGCGCCTCGAACTCCGGTTCGTCGATCACGTGTTCGTCAATCACGGAGACGGTCGAACTCCTCGCCGAAGCCGGCCAGCTCGGCGACCGTCAGCAGCGCGTCCCCGGGCAGCGCGCGGTCGCCCAGCTCGCTGAGCCGCTCGCCGGCGACACCGAGATCCTCAAGCAGTGCCGGGTCGCCGCCGGCGTCACCGTCGGGGATCTCCCCCACGAGCTGGTGGAACAGGCTGCTCATCCCGTCCTCGCGGATGGTGGAGACGAACGCCTGCGGCTCGCTCTCCCCGTCCAGGCGGAGCACGGCGAACCAGTCGTCGTCCTCCTCGATCAGCAGCAGGACGGGGTCGCCGTAGGACTCCACGGCGGCCTCGCGCATCAGATCGGCGACGTCGTCGATTCCCTCGACCTCGGCCAGCACGGCCTCGGTCCCCACCCAGCCCTGCTGGGTCTGCGCGAAAACGGCGGCGAAGAAGGACACCCGCTCATTGTGACCCACGGGATTGCGCCGGTCACACCCTTAGGGCGCGCCGGATCGTGTACGAAGGGTGATTCTCACCTGTCGCCGGTCGCGGAGCGGTGCGGTACGGGAGTCAGGCGATGGCGTCCAGGGCCCGCTCGAAGGCGGTGGCGAAGCCGATCCGGCCGGCGACGCTCAGCAGCATCTCGTCCGGATAGAGCTCCAGATCGCCGGAGATCGCGCCCAGCTCCATCTCGTCCAGGCCCAGATCGGCGAAGATCGACATATCGCCGACCGGCAGCACCTGGTCGAGTTCCTCGTCCTCCGGGATCGGGATGTCCAGATGCTCCAGCACCTGCCCGGCCAGCGGCCAGTCGACCGAGGCCGTGACATCGGAGAGGAAGACCATCACCTCGTCGGCGAGCAACCGGATCGCCACGAAGAAGTCGTCGCCAACCGACACCAGCCCGATCGTCCCGGCCAGGCTGGGCTGCTGCCGCAGCGCATGGATCAGCCCCGAGAGGTCCTCGGTCAGCGCTACGGGGAGGACTTCCGCCTCCCAGCGCTCGTCCTCCCGGTACACCACGACGGCGAAGTCCGTCGCGTCCACATCCGTCATTTCCACCCCACCGGCGCCGTTGCTGCCTGGGCATGCTCCCAGATGCGGCGCGCTCTCGTGCCCCCCACGCCCAAACTCGGTCCCTTGACCGGATGTGAGGCGAGCAGACAGCGCCGCCCGCCGGCGCCCCGGACGAATCTACTCGCATCCCTCCGCCGGGGCTTCAATGCAGCCGGAACGTACGGCGGCGCAGCGCGGCGTGGATCCGGGCCCGTCGCGCACGGTGCGGTGTCACGCGCTCCCGAAGCTCGCGGGCCTCGGCGAGTTCGCGCAGGAAGATGGCGCGGCGGCGCAGATGGTCGCGGACCTCCTCGGAGGAGATGTCCGGGGAGGTGGAAGCCGGCGATTCCTGGTCGTCCGGGCGCGGCTCGCGGCCTTCGGCTCCGGCCTCGCCGGCCCGGCCCTCGCCTCTCCTGGCCTCGCCCGTTCCGCCCTCATCCGTTCCGGCCTCGCCCGTCCCGGCCTCATGTCCGGTCGCGCCGGACCTGCGGGCCGCTCCGGACTCGGACACCTCGGATCCGGCCGCGTCCGCGTCCGCCTCCTGCTCCGCCTCGGAGCCGGCCGCTTCGGTACGGGCGCGCCCGCGGGTCCGCCTGGCCTTCGCACGGGCGACGGTGACCTCCAGGAAGGCGTCATCGGCCGACGCGTAGCGTTTCGGCTGCTGGTCGCGATCACGGGTCATATCGGCATCGTGCCCCGCTCAGCGGGCTCCTATCCTTCTGGGTCCCCGGTCCTGGACGTACCAGGAAACCATCCCAGGTCGGCGCGGAACATCCGGGGCCACCCGACGCCACCGGACGTCTTCCGACGCTACCGGACGCCATCCCCCGGCAGCCGCCGCAGGACCGGGCCGCCGCCGTGGGACCGGACGGCCAGGCGCGGGTACGGTGAGCGCATGCAGACCCACGCCGTCGACCATCCGCTCGTCGCGCACAAGCTGACCACGCTGCGGGACGTCACCACCGACTCCCCCACGTTCCGCCGCCTGGCCGACGAGCTCGTCACGCTGCTGGCCTACGAGGCCACCCGTGACGTCCGGGTCGCCGAGGCCACCGTAGAGACGCCGCTGGTGCCCGCGCAGGGCGTGCAGCTCGCCAGCCCCAAGCCGCTCGTCGTGCCGATCCTGCGCGCCGGCCTGGGCATGCTGGACGGGATGACCCGGCTGCTGCCCACCGCCGAGGTGGGCTTCCTCGGCATGATCCGGGACGAGGGCACGCTGCAGGCCCAGACGTACGCGACCCGGCTGCCCGAGGACCTCTCCGGCCGCCAGTGCTACGTCCTGGACCCGATGCTGGCGACCGGCGGGACGCTGGCCGCCGCGATCCAGCTGCTGCTCGACCGG
This sequence comes from Actinomadura sp. 9N407, assembly GCF_044326315.1. NCBI lineage: Bacteria > Bacillati > Actinomycetota > Actinomycetes > Streptosporangiales > Thermomonosporaceae > Actinomadura > Actinomadura sp. 9N407. Next base: position 29,059 of record NZ_JBIRAW010000020.1, read on the forward strand.
GGCGCCGACCATGTCACGGCGATCTGCCTGCTCGCCGCCCCGGAGGGGCTGAAGTACATGGAGCAGGCGTTCGAAGGGACCCGGGTGCCGATCCGGGTCGTCACGGCCGCGGTCGACTCGCACCTGAACGAGCAGGGCTACATCGTGCCCGGGCTCGGCGACGCGGGAGACCGCCTCTACGGCGTGGTCTGACCCACCCGGCCTCCACGGCCCCGCTCAGCCCCACCCCACCCCACGCCTCAAGCCCAACGCCCCGCTCAGGCCCACGTCTCGCCTCACATCCCGTCGCGCCCATGCCCAGGTCACGCTCATTCGGGCATGGGCGTGACTTCTCGTGCGCGCGCGCCACAGGTCTCCTAGGGAACCCAGATCGCGCGATGTTCGCGCATAGGTCACCCTGGGTAATAAGCAGCCACGGAACGTCATTGATCGTTCCCTCCGCCGCCCCGGCATACAGGGGACCGTTCGGGACCGGTGCGGCGAGCGAGGCTCGAGGAAGCGTTATGGCTCATCAAGGGGACAGTGGACCGCCCGGGTACGAGGAGGTCGGCGACCGCCTCACCAAGGAGTTCGCCGGCGTCCACCCCGCCGAGACGGTGGCGCGCTGCGTCGCGGCGGCTCGGCACGGGGCGGAGGAGGTCACCGGGGCCGCGACCCCGGATCTGGTCGAACGGATCGCGCGCAAGCACCTGCAGGTGCTGGCGATCGTGGCGGCGGAACGGCGGCGGCAGGGGACACGCCCGTCGCTGGGGAACGCGCCATAGTCCTTACTTTGCGGCACATCGGGGCTGTGGGAGACTGAGCCGGGGTCTGTGGGTCATCTCCGGGAGGCAGCCTTGCCCGCCAAGAAGTACTTCACGTGGGCTGCGGTGGCCTTCGTGGCGTTCTACGTGATCAAGCAGCCGGACGGGGCGGCTCGTTCGGTCCAGAACGCGGCCGTGGGCATCGCCTCGGCGGCGGGCTCCTTCGCCACCTTCGTCACAGAGCTCACGTGAGAGGGCGTCCATGCGGCTGGTGACGCCCGGCGACTCCGCCCCGGCTTCGGTCAACAAGTACCTGCTCCCGCACGAGACCCAGGTGATCACGGTGCGGCGGCATCCCGCCGTGCTGATGCTGCCGGTCGGCCTGGTGCTGGCCGGGCTGATCATCGCGGGCGTGCTGAGCAACACGGTCGCGCAGGTGACCGCCTGGATCTGGTGGGGCTGGCTGATCCTGCTGGCGTGGTTCGTCTGGCAGGTCGCCGAGTGGTCGGTCGACTACTTCGTGATCACCAACCAGCGGATGCTGCTGACCACCGGGCTGATCACCCGGAAGGTGGCGATGATGCCGCTGGCCAAGGTCACCGACATGAGCTTCCGCCGTACGATCACGGGCCGGATGCTCGGGTACGGGGAGTTCGTGCTGGAGTCCGCGGGCCAGGACCAGGCGCTCAACAAGGTGGACTACCTGCCGTACCCGGAGCAGCTCTATCTCGAGGTCTGCGAGATGATCTTCCCGAACAAGAACCCGACCGAGGACTGACCCGGTCCACTCGGTACCAGTGCACGCGGTACCGGTCCACTCAGTACCGGTCCACTCGGGCGAACCGGCCGACTTCTCTGGGCGATTTGGCTGCTTTGTACGGGATTTTCGGGCCTGAGAGCCCCGAATTAGGGGCATCGCCGTCCGAACGACATCCGAGCGGCTACGGTAAGGGAGGATTCCCTGAGAGTGCGGCTGATCCCCGACCCGGCGTGGCCCGACGCCCCCCGGTCGCGGGCACTGGCGAAGGGCTGAGGCCGGACCCGTCCAGGTGATCCGATGTCGTGTCGCTGCATTGCACACGATGTGCGTTAACCCACAATGTGCAATCATGTCGGCACCCCAGCCGCCTGTTTACTTCCGCTAAGTGAGTCCACATGCCGGGTCCAGGCAATGTCGGCGAACGTGTCCGCAACCTGCGGCTGACCAGACGCCTCTCGCAGGCACAGCTCGCCGGTCACGACCTCTCCGACAGCTATATCTCGTTGATCGAGTCCGGAAAGCGCACCCCCACGCCGACCGTTCTGCGGATGCTGGCCGAACGGCTCGGCTGCACACCGGAGTACCTCGCCGAGGGTGTCGAGCCGGAGCAGCGCGCCCATCTGGAGGTCCGGGAGCGGCACGCGCACCTGGCCCTGCTGGCCGGCGACCCCGTGACGGCGGAGAGCGGCTTCGACGACGTGCTCGCGCGCAGCGACGATCCCGACCTCACGTCCAGGGCCCGCTGGGGCCGCGCTCGCGCGCTGGAGGAGCTCGGCCGTACCGACGAGGCCATCGCGCTGTTCGAGGAGCTGCGCGAGCAGGCCGAGCGCGACCCGGGACGGGCGAGCTGGCTGCCGCCGGTGATCGCGCTGGCCCGCTGCTACCACGCGGTCGGCGACCTCGGCCAGGCGGTGGCGCTCGGCGAACGCGCGCTGGCGCGGCTGCGCCATCTGGGCCTGCGGGTCGGGCACGAGTACACCGAGGTGGGCCGGATCCTGCTGCTGGCCTATGTGGACCGCTCCGATCCCGTCCGGGCGCACGCCCTGGGGCGGAGCATGCTGGCGGCCACCCGCGATGGGGATGAGCCCGCGGACCCGGCCAGGTGCTACCAGAAGGCCAGCGCGAAGGCCCTGGACGAGGGTTCGGTCGGCGACGCCCTCTACTTCGCCGACCAGGCGCTGACGGCGCATGGCGGCGTCACCCCCACGCTTGCCCAGGCCAGGCTCAACCTGGCCGGCGCCAAGGCACTGCTGCGCGGCGTCGCGCCGTTCTCCAAGGAGGGCACGGAGACCCCCGCGGTTCCCGGACGCCCGCAGAACGAGACCGCCGGCGTGGCCGCGGCCGAAGAGGCCATGGAGCTGTTGCAAGGCACCGTCGCCCTGGAAGGGGCCGAGGGCACCGAGAGCACCATCGAACGTGCGCGCGCCTTGGTACTGGTGGGCCACCCCGAGCAGGCGATCGCGCTGCTGGAGGAGTTCCTCGACACCGGCAGGGCACTCGCCGCGCCGCCGTCCGACGACCCCCACCGGGTGAGCACCACGACGGTGGGCGATCTGGCCGCGCACATCCGCAAGACCACCCACGCCCGTGCTGTTCTCGCGCGCGCGCGCCTCGCACAGCAGGATCAGACGGCGGCGCTGGTCGTCCTGCGTTCCGCCGTAGGCGACCTTGACCGGCTTCCTCCAGGACGGCCGGTCGCGCAGTTGCTCCGGGAGCTGGGCGAGCTGTTCGAGGTGGCGGGTGACGGCAAGGGCGCCACCACCGCCTACCGGCAGGCACTAGAGGCCGCAGGGCTGCGCCCCGCACGCGCCCACAACAACGAACGCAACCTCGGCCGCGTGTAGCGCTCTCCTCGTTGACTCGTGGCGTGTTCGCCCTTCCTGAGCCGCTAAAAGGCGAACACGCCACGAGTCGACAGAGCCGTCGGGACGGTGCGCGGGAATAAAGCCCGGCAGGCATCCTTTGATAGAGACATAGGATGATTGGGTGAATCGGGTACCCCTGGAGGAGTCTTGACCCTGCGCACAGCGCGCCGCTCGTCCCTCGTCGAGCAGGTCATCGACCAGCTCCGGGGCGAGATCGCCGCCGGGACGTGGCCGGTGGGCGCCAAGATCCCGCCGGAGCCCGCGCTGTCGGAGAGCCTCGGCGTCGGCCGCAACACCGTCCGCGAGGCCGTCCGCGCGCTGACCCACGCCGGCCTGCTGGAGTCCCTGCAGGGCGACGGTACGTACGTCCGGGCCACCAGCGAGCTGTCCGGGGCCGTACGGCGCCGGCTGCAGACCGCCGAGCTGATCGAGATCCTCGAGGTACGGCGCGGGTTCGAGGTGGAGGCCGCCAGGCTGGCCGCGGCGCGCCGTACCTCCGACGACATCGCCGCGATCGGCGCGGCGCTGGCCCGCCGGGACGCGACCTGGGCCGCCAGGGCGCTCGACGACTTCGTCGAGGCCGACCTGGAGTTCCACACGGCGGTCGTGGAGGCCACCCACAACCGGGTGCTCATCGAGCTGTACCGCGACTTCAGCGCGGCGCTGCGGGCCAGCATCGGGTCCGCGGGCTTCCGGCCCGAGCAGTCCGACGTCCCGCACGGCCCGATCGCCGCCGCGATCGGCTCCGGCGACGCCGAGGCCGCCGCCCACGCGACCCACATCTGCCTGGACGAGATCCTCCGTTCGACCGAGGCGACACTCTCCGCCGCCCTGGCCCCCCGTCCCGAAGCCCGCTAGCCCGGACATCCGCACGCTGCGCGCCGTCCCGCTGGAACGTTCCGCAGCCGAGAACCACTCTCCCCGCTCATTGAAGGCGACATGACCTCCTCTCCACCCATCACGCGCGCCACCGCGGTGTGGACCTTCGCCGGCCTCGTGCTGCTGACGGTCAACCTGCGGGCGGCCATCACGAGCATCGCCCCGATGCTCGCCGACGTGCGGACCGCGTTCGGGCTCTCCGGCTTCGAGGTCAGCGTCCTCACCACCCTCCCCGTCCTGTGCCTGGGCATCTTCGCCGCCATCGCGCCCCTGCTGGCGCGCCGGATCGGCGCCGAGCAGGCCATCGCCCTCGCGCTCGTCCTGGTCACGGCCGGCATCGTGCTCCGGGTGATCCCGGCCCGTTCCGCGCTGTTCGTCGGCACCGTCATGGCGGGCGCGGGCATCGCGATGGGCAACGTGCTGTTCCCCGCCGTGATCAAGCGCGTCTTCCCGGCCAAGGTCGGGGCCCTCACCGGGATGGCGATGATGCTGATGGCCACCAGCGGCGCCATCGCCGCCGGCCTGGCCGTCCCCCTGAACGAGGCGGGCGGCTGGCGGCTCGCCCTGGCCGTCTGGGCCGTTCCCTCGCTGGTCGCCGTCCTCATCTGGGGCCCGCTGGCCCTGCGCGGTGCGCGCCGTACCGCCAAGCCCGCACAGGCCCCGCCCCCCTCCACACCCGCTCAGGGGTCGCTGCTGCGGGCGCCGCTGGCGTGGTTCGTCACGGCGTTCATGGGCCTGACCTCGCTGATGTTCTACGTGCTGCTGTCCTGGCTGCCCGAGATCATGCGCGACCACGGGTACTCGGCCGCCACGGCGGGCTCGATGGTCTCGGTGATGATGATCATCGGAATCCCGCTGGGCTTCGTGATCCCGGTGCTGGCGGCGCGGATGCGCGACCAGCGGCCGCTGATCGGCGTGATCGCCATCACCATGGTCGCGGGCCTGCTGGGCCTGCTGCTGGCGCCCACCCAGGGCTGGCTCTGGGTGACGATCATCGGCCTGGCCACGGGCAGCGCGTTCCCGTTCGCCATCACGCTGCTGAACCTGCGCTCGCCGAACGCCACGGTCGCCGCGAGCCTCTCGGGGATGGCGCAGTGCGGCGGCTACCTGCTGGCCGGCCTCGGCCCGCTGGCGGTCGGCGTCCTGCACAGCGCCACCGGCAGCTGGGACGTCTCGCTGATCCTGCTGCTCGTCCTGGTGATCCCGCAGCTGGGCTTCGGCCTGCTGGTGGCCCGTCCCGGTTTCGTACGGCCGGTCACCAGGCACGGCGAGCCGCTCGTCGAGCCCAAGGACATGGTGGCCCCCGTACCGGAGAACGCCGTCTCGCGCTGAACACCCGGCTGCCGAACACCCGACCGCCGAACACCGCGGCCGCCGACCTGTGGAGAAGCGGTTGACCGCAGGCCGCCGGCGGGATGACCGGGGCGGTTGAGCCATCCCTTCTCCGGTCCGACCCGACGCCGTAGACTCGAAGGGTGATCTTCAAGGCGGTAGGCGACGGGCGGCCCTATCCCGACCATGGCATGACGTCCCGCGAGTGGGCCAAGATCCCGCCGCGCCAGGTACGGCTGGACGAGCTCATCAGCACCAAGCGGGAGCTGGACCTCCAGTCGCTGCTGGCCAAGGACTCCACCTTCTACGGCGACCTGTTCCCGCATGTGGTGCAGTGGCGCGGCGAGCTCTACCTCGAGGACGGCCTGCACCGGGCCCTGCGTTCCGCCCTGCACCAGCGGACGGTCCTGCACGCCCGCGTGTACGACATGGACGCCGCCCCGCCGCAGCCCTAGGAACGCTTCGCGGGCCACCACACGGCGGGGCCGATGTCGCGGGCCAGCGCGGGCACCAGCAGCGAACGGATGATCAGCGTGTCCAGCAGCACGCCGAACGCGACGATGAACGCGATCTGCGCCAGGAAGGCCAGCGGGATCACCACCAGCGCCGCGAACGTGGCGGCCAGCACCACCCCGGCCGAGGTGATCACCCCGCCGGTGGCGGTGAGCCCGCGCCGGATGCCCTCCCGCGTCCCGTGCACCAGCGTCTCCTCGCGGACCCGCGTCATCAGGAAGATGTTGTAGTCGACTCCTAGCGCGACCAGGAAGACGAACCCGTACAGCGGTACCGACGCGTCCGTCCCGGTGAAGCCGAGCAGTCCCTGGAACACCAGCGCGGTGACGCCGAGGGTGGCGAAGTAGCCGAGCGCCACCGTTCCGACCAGCAGCAGTGGCAGCAGGACGGCGCGCAGCAGCGCGAACAGAATGATCAGGATGATCACCAGTACCACCGGCGCGATCACGTTGCGGTCGCGGGTCGCGGTGGCCTGGGTGTCCACCTGCTGCGCGGTGTAGCCGCCGACCAGCGCACCCGCGTCCGGTACGCCGTGTACGGCGGTACGGAGCCTCTTCACGGTCCGCTTGGCGGCATCGCCGTCCGCCGCGCTCGCGAGCGTGACGTCGATCCGCACCCGGCCGTCCACGACCTGAGGCTCGCCGGCTCCGGGCCGTCCGGCGGTGGTGACGGGAGCGGCGGACGCGACGCCGGGAACGTTCCCGGCGACCCTGGTGACGTCGTTCACGTACCGGGCGTCCGCGATCACGACGGCCGGGTCACCGGTGCCGCCGGGGAAGTGCTCGCTCAGCACCCGCTGCGCCTGGACCGAGGGCGCGTCGTTCACGAACGTCTCGTCCAGCGGCAGGCCCTCCGCCTTGAGCGTCGGCATGAACGCCGCGCACACCAGCAGCGGGATCAGGGTGCTCATCCAGATCCGGCGCGGACGCGCGTCCACCAGGGCCGCCACCCGCCGCCAGACGGCGTGCCCCTCGGCCCCAGGCCCGGCGGGACGGGCGGGCCAGTACGCCACACGCCCGAACAGCACGAGCATCGCCGGCAGGAACGTCAGCGTGCTCAGCACCGCGCACGCGATGCCGATGGCCCCGACGGGCCCCAGCGCCTTCGTGTTGGTCAGATCGCTGAGCAGCAGCGCCAGCAGGCCGAGCGCGACGGTGGACGCGCTCGCGATGATCGCGCCCGCCGATCGCCGCGTCGCCGCCATGATCGCGGCGAACCGGTCCTTCCGTACGCCGAGTTCCTCGCGGAAGCGCGAGGTGAGCAGCAGGGCGTAGTCGGTCGCCGCCCCGATGACCAGGATCGACAGCATGCCCTGCACCTGGCCGTCGACGCGCACGACGTCGCGGGAGGCGAGCGCGTACACGATGGCGCAGACCAGGGCAAGCGCGAACACCGCCCCGACGATGATGATCAAGGGAAGCAGGACGCTGCGATAGACCAGCAGCAGGATCAGCAGCACCACCCCGAGCGCGACACCCAGCAGCAGCCCGTCGATCCCCGCGAACGCGTCCTTGAGATCGGCCTGCGTGGCGGCGGGGCCACCGATGTGGACGCTCGTTCCCCGCACCCCGGCCGCGGCCTGGCGGATCTTCTCGATGCTCGGCTCCACCTGGTCGCCCAGATCCGGGCGCAGCGGTACGACGCTCCGCATCGCCCGCCCGTCCTCGGACGGCAACGCGGGCGAGACCGGCCCAGCGAGCTCCGGAGCCCCCTTGAGGGAGGCCAGCGCGCGGGTCGCCGCGCCCTGCACGTCCGGCGTGATCTTGCCGTCGCGGGACTCCCACACCACGATCGCGGGCACGGCCTTCTCCTGCTGGAAGGCCCGCTGCGCCTCGTTCACCCGGGTGGCCTCGGCACTCTCCGGGAGGAAGGCGGCCTGGTCGCTGGTGGCCACCTCGCCGAGCTTGCCGGCGTACGGGCCCAGCGTTCCGCCGATGCCCAGCCAGACGATGACCAGCAGCAGCGGCACCGCCCAGCGGGCGCCTCGTGTCGTGTTCGCCATCGGCTCTTTCTTTCCTGAATCTCGCCGATTACGTCACGGCCGAGGGCCGACTCGGCGACGGAGAGCACGGAAAGCAGCGACGGGGAGCACGGAAAGCACTGAGGGCGGCACCCCGGTGGGGTACCGCCCTGAGTCGCCGTGCGAGCGGAGGATACGAGATTCGAACTCGTGAGGGCTTGCACCCAACACGCTTTCCAAGCGTGCGCCCTAGGCCACTAGGCGAATCCTCCGCGGGTAAGCCTACCGGCTCGCGGGCAATGACCGGACATCGATTACGGCAGCCGGCGGGATCGGGCCGTAGATGTGGGGGAAGAGTTCGTCGCCCGCGGGCTCGTACCGTACGGGGGCGTCGAGCCTCGCGACGTCGATCACCAGCAGGACCAGGCTCGTACGGTCGACTCCGGTGTAGAACCGCGCCAACACGCCCTCGACCTGGGCGAGGTCGGACGAGCAGTGGACGAAGCCCTCCTCGTCGAGGGTCCGGCCCAGGGTGGACATGGCGTACGACACACCCGTGTCGCGCGCCGATTCCCAGTGCCGGCGTTCGGCGATGTGCAGGAGCGTCTCCTGCGGTGACGGGGGTTCGGGGGCGGGCATGAAGCCGGAGCCTACGCGGCGGTCTCGGGATCCGTGCGCACCCGCCCCCGCGAATGCCATAGACTTTGGGCAGACCCCTCGCACGGCGTCACCCTGTGAACCTCCCCAGGGCCGGAAGGCAGCAAGGATAAGCAGGCTCTGTCGGGTGTGCGGGGGGTCCTTTTGGCTTCTGACGCTCTGCTTCGCAAGGAGGGCGGACCCCCGATGAGTCTGGCTCTGTACCGCAAGTACCGGCCAGCGACGTTCGCCGAGCTCAAGGGACAGGAGCACGTCGCAGAGCCGTTGCAGCAGGCGCTGCGCAACGGGCGGATCAACCACGCGTACCTGTTCAGCGGTCCGCGCGGCTGCGGCAAGACCTCCAGTGCCCGGATCCTGGCCCGGTCCCTGAACTGCGAGAAGGGCCCGACGCCCGATCCCTGCGGCACCTGCGACTCGTGCGTGGCCCTCGGCCCCGGCGGCAGCGGTCACATCGACGTCATCGAGATCGACGCCGCCTCGCACGGTGGCGTGGACGACGCGCGGGACCTGCGCGAACGGGCCTTCTTCGCGCCCGTGGCGGCGCGCTTCAAGGTGTACATCATCGACGAGGCGCACATGGTCACCCGCGAGGGCTTCAACGCGCTGCTGAAGCTGGTCGAGGAACCGCCGCCCCATCTGAAGTTCGTGTTCGCGACCACCGAGCCGGAGAAGGTCATCGGGACGATCCGGTCCCGGACCCACCACTACCCGTTCCGGCTGATCCCGCCCGGCGTGCTGACGGAGCTGGTCGAGGAGATCCTGCGCGCCGAGGACGTCCCGTACGAGACGTCCGCGCTGCCGCTGGCCGTACGGGCCGGCGCCGGCTCGGCCCGGGACACGCTGTCGATCCTGGACCAGCTGCTGGCCGGCTCGGACGAGAAGGGGATCACGTACGCGGGCGCCGTCTCGCTGCTCGGCTTCACCGACTCGTCGCTGCTGGACGAGGTGATCGGCGCGTTCGCGGCCCGCGACGGCGGCGCGGTGTTCGCCGCGATCGACCGGGTGATCGAGAGCGGCCAGGACCCCCGCAGGTTCACCGCCGACCTGCTGGAACGCGTCCGCGACCTGGTGATCCTGTCGAACGTCCCGGAGGCAGGCGGCACGGGGCTGCTGAACGTACCGCCGGACGAGCTGGAGCAGATGCGCCGCCAGGCCGACTCGCTCGGGCCCGGCGACCTGGCGCGTACCGCCGACCTGCTGCACACCGGGCTGACCGAGATGCGCGGCGCGATGTCGCCCCGGCTGCTGCTGGAGATCATCTGCGCGCGGATCCTGCTGCCCGCCGCGTACGAGGACGAGGCGTCGATGTTCGCCCGGCTCGACCGCCTGGAGCGCCAGGTCGCCCAGGGCGGCGGCGGTGGCGGTTCGGCCGGCAGTTCGGGTGGCAGCGGTCCCGCGCCGGCCTTCGCGGCCGCGCCGGCTCCGCCCCAGGCGGCGCCCGTTCGCCCCGTACAGCCTCAGGAGCAGCCCTCCCGTCAGGAGCCTGAACGCCGCGCTCCCGCGCCCCAGGCGCAAGAGCGGCAGGCTCCGGAGCCCCAGGCCCAGGAGCGGCAGGCTCCGGAGCCGCAGCAGCGCCAGGCTCCGCCACGCCGCGAGGAGCAGCCTCCGCCGCCCCAGGCCGAGGCCTCGTCCTCCGGCCAGGCGGACGGCGGGATGGACGTCGCGGCGGTACAGCGGCTCTGGCCGGACATCATCGAGGCCGTCAAGGGCAAGAGCAAGGTCGCCTGGATGGTGATCATGTCGGGCGTACGGCCGATCACCCTGGACCACAACCTGCTCACGCTGTCGTTCGAGGCCGAGGGCGCCCGGACGAACTTCACCAACGGCGGCCGCGACGTCGTGCTCCGCGAGGTGCTCAAGGAGCGGATGGGCGTCGAGTGGCGGATCGACACCGTCCTCGGCGGCGCGCAGCCCTCAGGGCAGGGCGACGGCGGCCGTGGCGGACGTTCCGGCGGCAGGACCGGCCCTTCGGCGAGCTTCACGGGGGCCTCCACGCCCGCGTCGCCTCGTCCCGGTGCCGGGACGCCGCAGCCGCCCGCACGGCCCGAGCCGCCCGCCTCCACGCCGGCGCCCGCCGCCCCCGTACGGGATCAGGCGCCCCCGCCGCCGCGCCATCCGCCGCCGGACGAGCCGCCTCCGCCGCCCGAGCCGATGGACGAGCGCGAGGAGGTCGACCCGGTAGGGGACGCCGACGCCGACGGGTCCGAGCTGGAGGCCGGCGGCATGGCGCTCATCCAGCGCGAGCTGGGCGGGCGGATCATCCGTGAGATCGACAACACCTGAGCGGGGATCGCCGGACGGATGCCGGTACGTATCGGATCCGGAGCGAAACCCGTAGTCTCGGGAAGACAGACGTCCGATGGTCGGCGGGTCGCCGAGGACAGGGTCCCTCGGGGGCCGGAAGGAAACGGAGCACGCCGTGGAACCCGGTGGTTTGAACATCCAGGATCTCCTGGCGCAGGCACAGCAGCTCATGTCCGCGCAGCAGGAGCTGGCGGAGGCCGAGGTGACCGGCAGCGCGGGCGGCGGGCTCGTCACCGCGACGGTCAACGGGCAGGGCGAGGTGACCGGCCTGTCCATCGACCCGAAGGCGATCGATGCCGACGATCCGGCCGAGACCGCCGACACGATCGCGGACCTGGTGCTGGCCGCCATCCGCGACGCCGGACGCGAGGTCGCCGAGCTGCAGCAGTCCACGATGGGGCCGCTGGCCGCCGGGCTGGGCGGCGGGATCCCGGGCCTCGGCGGTCCCGGTGAGGGGATGCCGGGGCTTCCCGGCATGCCGGCCATGCCCGACCTGCCGGGCTTCCCGGGCTTTCCCGGTGGTCCCGTCCAGGAGGTCACCGGCCCGGACGAGGACGACGACGAGGACCGGCCGGAGGGCCCCGCGAAGCCGGGCGCCTGACCGTCCACCTGAAGTCCGACCTGAAGTCCGAGCGCAAGAGCCGAGCCTGTAGAGAGGGGGACCGTTGTACGAAGGGGTCGTGCAGAACCTCATCGACGAGCTGGGCAGGCTGCCCGGCGTCGGCCCCAAGAGCGCGCAGCGGATCGCCTTCCATCTCCTCGCCTCCGATCCCGCCGACGTCGAGCGCCTGGGCACGGCGCTCAAGGAGGTCAAGGACAAGGTCCGCTTCTGCAAGACCTGCGGCAACGTCGCGGAGGAGGAGGAGTGCAGGATCTGCCGGGACGTGCGCCGCGATCGGGCGATCATCTGCGTGGTCGAGGAGTCCAAGGACGTCGTCGCGATCGAGAAGACCCGCGAGTTCCGCGGCCGCTACCACGTGCTCGGCGGGGCGATCAGCCCGATCGAGGGCATCGGCCCGGACGACCTGCGGATCCGGGAGCTGATGCAGCGCCTGGCCGATGACACCGTGACCGAGCTCATCCTCGCCACCGATCCCAACCTCGAGGGCGAGGCCACCGCGACCTACCTCGCCCGCCTCGTGAAGCCGATGGGGCTGAAGGTCACCCGGCTGGCCAGCGGACTGCCCGTGGGCGGAGACCTGGAATACGCCGACGAGGTGACGCTGGGCCGCGCATTCGAAGGACGGAGGCTGCTCGATGTCTGACGCCAACAGCCCACAGGACTGGAACGCCCTCGCCGAACGCGTCGCGTGCCATGTGGAGAACTACCTCAGCGGCCTGGAGGCCGTGGCCCGGGGAGACGCCGGCCCGCGCACGGTGCCGCTGCTGCTCCTGGAGGTCTCGCAGGTCATCCTGGCCGGGGCGCAGCTGGGCGCCAGCGCCGACGTGATCCTGCCCGACAACTGGGAGCCCGAGGTCGGCGAGGACCCGGACCTGGACACCGTCCGCGTCGGCCTGTCCGAACGGCTGATCGCGGTGGACGAGTACGTCGAGGTCTTCGACCCGTACAAGGACGGCGAGGCCACCTCGTACCGGCTGTCGGACGACCTGGTCGACGTGGCCAGCGATCTCGTCCACGGCCTGCGGCACTACCAGCAGGACCGCCCGCTGGAGGCGCTCTGGTGGTGGCAGTACTCCTACTTCAACCACTGGGGCAACCATGCCGGTGCCGCCCTGCGCGCCCTGCACGCGGTGATCGCCGGTGCGCGGCTGGACGTGGCCGAGGGATCGGACGTCCCGGAGGAGGCGGCGGCGGTCACCTGACCGGCCCGCCGGGGCCGCCGTTCCAGCTGGGGAGTTACCTGCCCGTAACGCATCGAATGCGTCTCGGTAGACTCGTACGCCGGAACACCTGACCCCTATCCGAGGAGCGCCCACTCGTGGCTCTTGTCGTGCAGAAGTACGGTGGCTCCTCCGTCGCCGATGCCGAGCGCATCAAGGCGGTCGCCCAGCGCATCGTCGCGAACAAGAAGGCGGGGCACGACGTCGTCGTCGTGGTCTCCGCCATGGGCGACACGACGGACGACCTGATCGATAAGGCCGAGCAGGTCAGCCCACTGCCCCCCGCCCGTGAACTGGACATGCTGCTCACCGCCGGTGAGCGGATCTCGATGGCCCTGCTGGCCATGGCCATCGCCAACCTGGGCCACGAGGCCCGCTCGTTCACCGGATCCCAGGCCGGGGTGATCACCGATGGCTCGCATGGCAAAGCCAAGATCATCGACGTGACGCCGGGCCGGATCCGGACCGCCCTGGACGAGGGCTCGATCTGCATCGTGGCCGGCTTCCAGGGTGTCTCGCAGGGCACCAAGGACATCACCACGCTCGGCCGCGGCGGCTCCGACACCACCGCGGTCGCCCTGGCCGCGGCGCTGGACGCCGACGTGTGCGAGATCTACACCGATGTCGACGGGGTGTTCACCGCCGACCCGCGGATCGTGCCGAACGCCCGCCAGATCCCGCGCATCTCGTACGAGGAGATGCTGGAGATGGCGGCCAACGGCGCCAAGATCCTGCACCTGCGCTGCGTGGAGTACGCGCGCCGCTACAACATCCCGATCCATGTGCGCTCCTCGTACAGCCAGCGCGAAGGCACGTGGGTCGTCGACAGCAGCGCCATCGACGTCCGGAAGGAAGACGGGGACATGGAACAGGCGATCATCTCCGGGGTCGCGCACGACCGGAGCGAGGCCAAGATCACCGTGGTCGGGGTCCCGGACAAGGTCGGCGAGGCCGCCTCGATCTTCACCGCGCTGGCCGACGCCGAGATCAACATCGACATGATCGTGCAGAACGTGTCGGCCGCCTCGACGGGCCGTACCGACATCTCGTTCACGCTGCCGGTCACCGACGGCCAGGCCGCCCTGGCGGCGCTCAACAAGGTCAAGGAGCGGATCGGCTTCGAGTCGCTGCGCTACGACGACCGGATCGGCAAGGTGTCGCTGATCGGCGCCGGGATGCGCTCGCACCCGGGCGTCACCGCGTCGCTGTTCTCCGCGATCGCCGCCGCCGGCGTCAACATCGAGATGATCTCCACCTCGGAGATCCGGATCTCGGTCGTGGTCGCCCAGGACCAGCTCGACACCGCGGTCGCGGCCGCCCACCACGCCTTCGAACTCGACTCGGAGCAGGTGGAAGCGGTCGTCTACGGCGGCTCTGGCAGGTAGGAGAGACGCCCCCCGGCAGGCCGCGCTCGGACGGCGGCTCTGCCCCCTGGCCCCCAATACGTGGGGCTTCACGTCCTTGCCTGGGCTGAAAGTGCACCGGGCGGGGGTCAAGGGGGCGGAGCCCCTTGCGGGGGTGCGGGGGCGGAGCCCCTGCCAAGGGGCGGGTGCCCCCGGAGCGAGCGCCAGCGAGCACAGGGGGTGCGCCCCCCCGTCGGGGGGCGTGGGGGGTCGCCCCCCCACAGTGATACGGCCTTAGGCTGGGCTCGTGACCGAGACCAAGGCGGTGAAGTCGGAGCAGACGCGCGCGTTGATCGTGGAGACCGCGCTGCGGCTGTTCCGTGAGCGCGGGTACGAGGCGACGACGATGCGGGCGATCGCCAAGGAGGCCGGCGTCTCGGTCGGGAACGCCTACTACTACTTCGGCTCCAAAGAGGAGCTGATCCAGGCCTATTACGACCAGCTCCAGGACGAGCACGTGATGGCGTGCCGGGCGGTGCTGGACGCCGAACGGGACTTCGCGCCGCGGCTGCTCGGGGTACTGAAGGCGCGGGTCGACACGATGGTGCCGTACCACGCGTTCGCCGGGAAGTTCTTCAAGTTCGCCGCCGAGCCGACGAGTCCGCTCAACCCGTTCAGTGCCGAGGCGGGGCCGTCACGGTCGTCGGCCGTCGACATCTACCGCGAGGTCGTCGAGGGGTCGTCGCTGAAGATCGACCGCGAGTTTCGGGCGGAGCTGCCCGAGCTGCTGTGGCTGTACTCGATGGGCATCGTCCTGTACTGGGTGCATGACAGCTCACCGGGCTGCCGCAAGACCTACCTGCTGGTCGAACGCACCGTCCCGCTGGTCAACCGGATGGTGTCGATGTCCCGGCTCCCGGGGTTCAAGTCGGTCACCCGGGAGCTGGTCGACATCATCCGCGACGTCCGCGCCTGACCCGCGCCTGACCCGCGCCTGGCCCGCGTCAGGGTCGACTCGTGGCGTGTTCGCCTGTCTTACCGCCCTGGAAGGGCGAACACGCCACGAGTCAACGGAGCAGGCCGAGGTGGCGGCGGGCGAAGGAGATCTCCGCCTCCATCTGCTTGATCCGTTCCTCGACGACCAGCGAGCCGTGGCCCGCGTCGTACCGGTAGACCTCGTGCTCGCGGCCCAGGCCGGCCAGCCGGTCCAGGTAGTTGTCGATCTGCTGGATGGGGCAGCGCGGGTCGTTCTCGCCGGCCAGGATCAGTACCGGTGCCTTGACCTGCTCGACGTAGGTGATCGGAGACGACTCGCGGTAGCGGTCGGGGACCTCCTCGGGCGAGCCGCCGAACAGGGAACGGTCGAACGCCTGGAGCCCTTCCATCTCGTCCTCGTACGCGGAGACGTAGTCGGCGACCGGGACGGCGGCGACCGCGACCGTCCAGTCGTCGGGCTGCGTACCGATGCCGAGCAGCGTCAGGAACCCGCCCCAGGACCCGCCGGTGAGGACCAGCCGGTCGGGGTCGGCCAGGCCGGACGAGACGGCCCAGTCGCGGACCGCCTTGATGTCCTCCAGTTCGGTCAGCCCGACGCGGCCCTCGATGGCGTCGCGCCACTGGGAGCCGTAGCCGGTCGAGCCCCGGTAGTTGACGCGGACGACCGCGAAACCATGATCGATCCAGGCGGCGGCCGAGGGGACGAAGGAGTCCTCGTCCTGCGCGGTCGGCCCGCCGTGGACGTCGAACACGGCAGGGAACGGCCCGGAGCCCTCGGCGGGCTTGCTGACCAGTGCGTGGATCCGTCCGCCCGGGCCGTCCACCCACACGTCCTCGACCGGTACGGACGGCGGTGCCACCGGGCCGGGAGGGGTGAGGACGACCGCGCCGGACGTGGAACGGACCACGGGCGGCTCGGCGGCCGACGACCAGGAGAACTCGACCGTCCCGTCGGGCCGGGCCGTGGCGCCGCCGATCACGCCGCGCGGGGTGTCGATCCTGGTCAGCATGCCGTCGCCCAGCTCGTACCGGTACAGCTCGTCGCGGGCCTCGTGCGAGTGGGAGACCAGCAGCGCGGAGCCGTCGGCGTACCAGTCGGCGCTGATCTCGCCGGGCAGGTCGAGCACGATCTCATGCTCGGTGCCCGCGACCGGGTCCCAGACCAGCAGCTCCTCGCGGCCCCGGCGCTCGTGGTTCACCAGCAGCCGGGTGTCGCCCGCCACCGGCGAGAACCCGGCGCCGTACACGCCCTTGCCCGGCCCGTCCCACAGGTCGGCGATCTCCATCCCGTCGGGACGGAGCACGCGCAGCGCCATGTGCCGGCTGTCGCCGTGCTCGCTGTGCCCGATCGCGATCAGGCCCTCGTCCCGGGACAGGCCCGCCACATGCGCGTCCTCGGCGTGCTCGTACAGCACCTCGGGCTCCGCGCCGGGACGGCACAGGTGGACGGTGTTGCCGCCCTCGGTCGTACGGCCGATCACGGCGAGGCCGCTGGAGCCCACGGCGAGCCCGGACGGGTACGACGGCTCCAGGCCCGGGACGGCCGGGGCGTCCTCGCCCCCGCCGAACGGTGTCCGCCGCCAGATGCCGAACTCGTCGCCGTCGGTGTCGGCGAACCACCAGACCCACTGGCCGGTCGGGTCGACGCCGCCCATCCACGTACCGTTCGGGCGGTCGGTCACCTGCCCGCGCGCGTCGGTCGTCCGGTCCCAGGTGTAGATCTCCCAGGTCCCGGTGACGTTCGACCGGTAGGTACTGCGGTGCGGGGCGTCCCGGGCCCAGCCGGGCAGGCTCACCCGGGCGGCTCGGAAGCGGGCCTTCCAGCGCTCTTCGTCGACCATGCGTCCAAGTATGCCGCGATGATCGTCGCCTTCGTTCCGCGCCGCCGCGCCGCCTCGCCGGGGCCGGCCCGGATCAGCCCGGTTCGCCGGGGTTCCGGCTGGTTCGTCCGAGGGGTCGGCCCGGTTCGCTGGACGGTTCCGGCCGGTTCGCCGGACGGTTCGGTTCGCCGGACGGCTCGGCGGCCAGCCGGCCCAGCACCCGGTCGATCTCCGCCCGTACCTGCCGGTCCATCGCCCTGGCGAAACCGGCCTCCACCGACACCTGCGCGCCCGGCCGCAACCGGCCGATGACCTCGGTGAGACCGGCGAGGTCCTGGTCGGCGAGCCGGTCCACCACATGCGTGGCGATCAGCCGGATGAACATCGCCGCCAGGTCGTCCATGCTGCGCTGCAGCTCCTGGCCGGCCGAGAGCACCTCGTTCAGCGGGACGCCCGCCCGGACCAGCGCCACGGTGGCCTCCAGTTGGCGGCGGCTCCAGTGCGTGACGCGGTCGCCGTCGATCTGGAGGTGCCCCAGCTGTACGGCCCGTTCGACCGAGCCCGCGTCGACCTCACCTGGGAACAGCGCGGCCAGCTCGGCGACCGTCATCGTCACCGGCGTCTCGGTGGACCAGGGCGCGGTCACGGCCTTCTCCACGCCGAGCACGGCCTCGATGTCGTGGCCCTGCTCCCAGGCCGACAGCAGCTCCCGGATGCCCTCCAGCGTGTGGCCGCGCTCGAGCAGGTTGCCGATCATGCGGAGCCGGGCCAGATGGTCCTCGGAGAACAGCCCGATCCGGCCCTCGCGGCGCGGCGGGGGGAGCAGCTTGCGCTCCTGGTAGTACCGCAGCGTACGGACGGGGATCCCGGCGGCGCGGGCGAGCTCGCCGATCCGGTACTCCCGGCCGGGCGGCGGGGCCCCGTTCTGGGAAATGTCGTCCGTCAGGGAGTCCGCCGGCTTGTCACTCACGGCCGCCAGCATAGTTCGCGATTCCGGCCGTCATGGGCCGATCGCGGGACCGGCGTTCACGTACAGCCGCTTTCCGGCTACCGTACGGCGAGTGTGGGTCACTGGTCAGGATGCCTCTGAGCCGGCCTCGCCCAGCCTCATCAGAACGAGAAAGGTCGTCGTTCATGTCGAAGACCCCCTCCCTTCTCCTCACCACCACCCTGCTGGTCGCGGGGCTGGCCGTGAGCGCGTGCGGTGAGAGCCGCCACTGCGAGCACGACGCCACCGACAGAACGGTCGCCGACAGCTTCTGCGAGAAGAACACCCCCGGCTACGAGTGGGAGTCCGGCAGCGACAGCAAGAAGAAGAAGCGCAAGAAGCACTAGGTGACCCGAGCGCCAAGTGGCCCGCGCGCTAGGTGGCCCGCGCTAGGTGGCTCGGCGTAGGACCATCGTTCTTCGTGGTTGTCGGCGGCGCGCCCCGTCCGGGACCTCGGTGGCGAGCAGCTGCTTGAGCGTACGCGGGACGATCGTCTCGCGGGTTTCGGCGAATCGGGAAGGCATGGCCCTCTCCTTCAGGCGGCGGTGGCGTAGGCGGGGAAGACATGGCCGACGGTGCTGAGCGCCCAGCGCATCCGCGCCGCGTACGACTCGGGGTGGTCCCCGGCCTCCTGGGCGACGTACGCGGCGCACGGGGCGTGGTCGCCGCCGCACGCGCACAACCGCTCGTCGATCGCGGTCCGCACCTGCTCGGGCGACGGGTGATCGGATGCCTGCAGCCGCGAGGCGAACAGGATCTGGGCCAGGTCGGACGGGCTGAGATGCGGCGTGGACGACATCGGAAGCCTTCTTCCATCGGTGGGGCGCCATCGCCCCTTACTACTTAATACGACTCTGAACCTCCCGCGGATTCATCGCCATCGGGTAAATCCCTTATGTCCCCATGAGTCGGACCCTGAGTACCCCGTACAGGAACCCCTACCCCGAGGGCGTCGCGGCCCGCGCGGATCGCTGGATGGTCGCCGCTTCCGCGCCGTACGGCGGTGAAGATCCGGCGGGTACGCAGGGCTTCCGGCAGCCTCCGCAGATCCCCGGACGCCTCCCGGTCGTACCAGACCAGATCCGGCAGCAGCGCCGCCGCGTGCCCCTGCTCCACGAGGTGGAGGTGGAGCAGGAGATCGCTGGACTCGTACCGGACGTCCGGCTCGAAGCCCGCGCTCCGGCACAGCGCCGTGGCCCAGTGGCGCGACGCGGTGCCCGCCGGTTCCATCACCCACGGGAGGTCCGCTGCCGCGCTCAGTCCCGCTGCCGTGCTCGGGCCTGCGGGCCGGTCGCGGGTTCGCGCCGGCAGGGCCAGCCGGATCTCGTCCCGGCAGAGCTCCTCATGCTCGATCTCGGCCGGCCTCGCCTCGGGGTTCCCGGGGTACTCCTCCGTGATGACCAGGTCGAAGTCGCGTGCCTGGAGTGCCGGCAGCGCGCTCTCCGGCTCGCTCTGGGTCGCCTCCACGCGCAGTGCCGGGTGCCGTTCCCTGAGCCGGCTCAGGGCCTTCGGTACGAGGGCCAGCGCCGCCGTCTGGAACGCCGCGATCCGGAGAACGCCCCTGATATCGGTCAGGGAGGCGGACAGTTCGGCCTCGGCCCGTTCCAGCCGTTCCAGGACGATCTCGGTGTGGGCGACGAGGATCTCGGCCTGCGGGGTCAGCCGTACGCGCCGTCCGACCGGTTCCAGGAGCCGGACCCCGGCCTCCTTCTCCAGTACGGAGAGCTGCTGGGAGACCGACGACGGGCTGTAGGAGAGCGCCTCCGCCACAGCCGCGAGCGTGCCCCGATGCTTCAGCTCGCGAAGCAGCCGCAGCCTGTGGAGATCAAGCATCTCATCAGCCTTCCTGGCGAATAACGCTCGGAAACATTCGCTGGACCGAACGGACCGGGCAGGGCACCGTAACGGGCATGGCTCCCGTACTGGAAGACCTCTACCTGCGCCCCGCCGCCCGTTCGTGGCGCTGCGCGCCCCCGCCGGACGTCGCCGGCTTCCACCGATCGCTTCCCGGGTACGCCCCGACACCGCTGGTCGAGGCCCCGGCCCTGGCCACCGAACTCGGTGCGGACCGCGTCTTCGTCAAGGACGAATCGGTCCGGCTCGGGCTTCCCGCGTTCAAGATCCTCGGCGCCTCCTGGGGCATTCACCGCGCCCTGCGGGCGGGCCCCCGTCCTGAGCGGCTCGTCACGGCGACCGACGGCAACCACGGCCGCGCGGTCGCCGCCGTGGCCCGGATGCTGGGGCTGCCCGCCCAGATTTTCGTCCCCCTGGGCGTCCACCCCGAGGCCCTCGCGGCCATCCGTGCCGAGGGTGCCGAGGTGGTGGAGCTCGACGGCTCGTACGACGACGCGGTACGCGCCGCCGCCTCAGCGCCGGGACTCCTCGTCCAGGACACGGCCTGGCCCGGGTACGAGGACGTCCCGCAGTGGATCGTCGAGGGCTACTCGACGCTCTTCACCGAGATCGAAGCGCAACTCGACGGAACGCCTGACCTCGTCGCCATCCCCGTAGGCGTCGGCTCCCTGGCCCAGGCCGCGGTCGCCCACTACCGCAGCCGTGCGGGCGCGACCACGCTGCTGTCCGTCGAGCCCGAATCCGCCGCCTGTGTCCTGACGAGCCTCCTGCGCGGACGTCCGACCACCGTCCCGACCGGCTCGACCATCATGGCCGGCCTCAACTGCGCGACCCTGTCCAGCCTGGCCTGGCCGTTCCTCCAGAACGGACTGGACGCCGCCATCGCGATCCCGGACACCGCCGCCGTCCAGGCCGTACGCGACCTGACCGCCCTAGGGATCCCCGCCGGCCCGTGCGGAGCCGCCGCCCTCGCCGGTGTACGAGTCGCACCCGCGCTCGCGAGGGGCACGATCGTCCTGCTGAGCACCGAGGGGGCGGTGGCGAACCCGGCGGTATGACCGGCACAACAGAATCACCTAACTAGGGTCATTTAGCTCGTAAGCGCCCATTCCACTCGGCCTCTCTCGCAGGGATCATGAAGGCGACCAGCGTGAGAGGTGGACCCCCGTATGCCCGACCTCATCCAGCTCACCGACCGCTCGGACGTCACCGCTCCCCTGCGCCGCGGCCTGATCAGTTGCTGGACGGACGTGGCCGTTCACGACGGCGGCCGCGACCGGCACGGCATCGCTCCCGTCCTGGACGCCCTCATCGCCCGGATGCACCCCCAGCGCGAGCGCCTCTTCGCCGCCCTCTCGGGCACCACGCCCATCGGCTGGGTCACCCTCAGCCGCGACGCCAACCCCCTGATCTCCCACTGGGGCAGCGTCACCTACCTGCAAACGCACCCGTCGTACCGCAAACGCGGCGTGGCCACCGCCCTGATGCGCCACCTGCAGCACATCGCCCACCACCAGATGGGCCTCGAACGCCTTCAGTTGGCCGCCTGCGGCGGCCACGGCCTGGAGAACTTCTACAACCGCCTCGGCTGGCAGGAGACCGGCCGCTGGCCCCGCGACACCCAGGAAGAGATCCTCATGGTCCTGGCCCCTCTCTGACGGACAGCCACTCCACTTCGCCCTGCACCGCGATGCAGGGAAGCTCCGTACCGCCGTTCTCGGCATGCCACATCAACGCCGGCCCTTCGGACTCCAGCGCGTCCGCGACATCGGCCAACATCTCGGCCACCCCTGCCCACAAGGGAATGCCGAGCCCCCATTCCTCGTGATCCCAGAGGAAGACCGCCCCGTACGAATCCCCCGGCCGCAGATCCACGACGAGCCCATCGCCCCCGCCGCTCATCGCGATGGGCAGCAACTCCGGAACGAACCGTCCAGGCTCGTCAGGCTCCTGGCCGGCCACCTGCAGCCAGATCTCCCGCGTCTCCAGCAGCCCTTCGGCCGTCTCCAGCGCGAATCCCCCGGCCGGCGGCAGCCAGTAGCCGCCGTCCAGGTCGAGTGCCCAGAACGCCAGCAACTCCGCGGGCAGTGGCGACCCCACCACGCCCTCAACGGCCCGGCCGTCGACGGACACGCCCTGCCCGCGGTCGCCCCCGTACTCCCGCAGCCAAGTGCCGATCCGCCCGTACGACCGCCGCACCTCGTCCATGCCCCCAGCATCCCAGATGCTTCCGACAGGTCTTCGGGTTCTCGGCCCTCCTTCCCCGGTCGCCGGTCTATCGTCGCAATCTGGAATGCGGCCGAAATCCCGCTATGGCCGACGCTCCGGCAGACGACGCCGACGCGAGCCGGAGAACGGCATGACGGCCACCTGGCGAGATCGGTTCCAGACCGCACCGCTGTGGGTCTGCTTCCTGTACTTCTCAATCTTCGGCCCGCTGGCCGCCGGTTTCGGCTGGCTGGCGATTCCCGACGTCGACTCGATCAGCGTGCTCCTTGCACTGGTCGTCGGAGGCCCGGCCTTCGCCGGCCTGGCGACGGCCTGGCCGGCGGCAGTGTCGATCACCACAATGGCCGCCGCGCTCGTCCAGGCCTTCCGTGACCTCACCAAATTCGATCGCCTGGAAACGGCCATCAACATTCGCCTGCGCGAACTCCCGGACTGATTCACTGGGATCCAGCGAGCCAAGGCGAAATCCTCAGGCCTGCGGTGCCCTCTCACGGGACATCGTAACGACGTTGCCGCGGTGGCCTTCAGCCTCAGGCGACTCCATGGTTGCCACTGCCGGTGGCGACAGGACCGCGAAGATTATGGAACGCCGCCGATGCTATGTTCATCGGCGTGGCACACTTCCTCGCCCTTGTTCTCGTGGACCGGCACGACCCGGACCCGGTCGTACGAGCGGAGCAGATGATGGAGCCGTTCTGGGCTCCCGATCTGTTCGACGACGAAACAGGCGAGAGACATCCGAACTGGCAGTGTGATGGTTTCGTGGTCGGAGGCCGCTACGACGGCATCATCTGGGGTAAGGAGCAGCACTACAACCTCGCACCCGATCAGTACCAGGCCAGGTACGGAATGGACGTGGTCCGGCCGGACGACAACGTGCGGCCGGTGGCCGAACTCGTCCCCGACCTTGTGGCCTATGCGGTCATCACACCGGACGGCCGATGGTTCGATCGAGCGGGCAAGTCATCGCAAGCCTGGTCCGATGAATTCACTGCACTTCTCGCGGAGCACAAGGACCGGGTGGCCGTGGCCATCGACTGCCATTGCTGACCTTTATGGAGAGGGTCGTGTGGGGTCGGTGGCCGCGCATCGGGTGGAGATCTTCCTCAGCTCCTCCAGCAGCTCGGGCGATCCGTCCACCGTGAAGTCGGCGTCGAGCATGAGGATGTGCAGGGCGAGCTGGTAAGGGGTGTCGGCGCCCGCGTGGACGATGCACGTGTCGTTGTCCACCGGGTCCACCTGCACCGCGCTGGGCACCTTGATCGAGTCGGCCGGGGCGTGCACGGTCACCTGCGCCCGGTAACGGAAGAGCGCCGTGTCCACCCCCCGCGGGACCAGGTCGGGCGGCGGCGAATCTCGGGGAGTGAAGCGAGGTCCGTGCGGGATCCGCAGCGTCATCCGATCGGCCCGGAACGTCCGCCAGTCCTGTCGGTGCACGTCCCAGGCGACCAGATACCAGCGTCGGTTCATGTGCACGAGCCGGTACGGCTCGGTGTCCCGAACCTGATCATCACCGGCATGCGTGCGGTAGTCGAAGCGCAGCCGGTGATGGTCCCGGCAGGCGGCGCTGATGGTGGTGAGGGTCTCGGCATCGACGGGAACGCCGGCCGCTGTGATCGGTGTGGTGTGGCTGTACAGGGCGTTGACGCGGTTGCGCAGCCGCGACGGGAGCACCTGCTCCAGCTTGACCAGCGCCCGCACCGATGTCTCCTCGATGCCCGTGACCGCGCCACCGGCGGCGGTACGCAGGCCCACGGCCACCGCGACGGCTTCCTCGTCATCGAGCAGCAGGGGAGGCAGCGCCCCTCCCGCCCCCAACCGGTAGCCGCCGATCGCGCCCATCGTGGCCTGAATCGGATAGCCGAGGCTGCGCAGCTTGTCGATGTCATAGCGGATCGTGCGCGGACTGACCTCCAGGCGCTGGGCCAACTCCGAACCTGACCATTCGGGACGGGTCTGCAGCAGAGAAAGCAGCATCAGAAGCCGGGAAGCCGTCATCTAGGCAAGGATATTGCCTAGATGGGGTGGAGAGTCGTCGTCATGGAAACCTTCAGCATCGACATCCCCCAGGCCGACATCGACGACCTTCGCGAGAGGCTGGGCAGGACGCGCCTGCCCAGCGAGGTCCCCGGCGCCGGCTGGGAGCGGGGCGTCCCCGTCTCCTACCTCGCCGAACTCCTCGAGTACTGGGCCACGACCTACGACTGGCGCGTCTACGAGGCCAGGCTCAATGCCTACCCGCAGTTCCTTACCGACATCGACGGCCAGCGCATCCACTTCCTGCATGTCCGCTCGGCCAACCCGGACGCGCTGCCGCTGATCCTCACGCACGGCTGGCCCAGCTCCGTCGTGGAGTTCCTGGACGTGATCGAACCGCTGTCCCGCGACTTTCACCTGGTCATCCCCTCCCTCCCGGGATTCGGGTTCTCCGGGCCGCAGCCGGACGCCGGCTGGACGCTCGACCGCATCGCCCGCGCCTGGGCCGAGCTCATGGCGCGGCTGGGCTATGACAGATACGGCGCGCAGGGCGGCGACTGGGGATCTGGAGTCGCCCGGGAACTCGGCCGCGTCGCCCCCGACCACGTGGTCGGAATCCATATCAACTACCTGCTGACCTTCCCCACCGGCCCCGTTGACGACCTCGATGAGAAGGACCGCGCCCGGCTCGAGGGCCTCGAGCGCTTCACCGGCGATCTCGGCGGATACATGGCCATCCAGTCCACCCGGCCGCAGACCCTCGCCTACGGCCTGGCCGACTCGCCCGCCGGACAGCTCGCCTGGATCGCCGAGAAGTTCAAGGAGTGGACCGACGAAGAGATCGACCGCGACTACCTGCTCACCAACGTGATGATCTACTGGCTCACCAACACCGCGTCCTCCGCCGCCCAGATCTACTGGGAGTTCGCCCACGCCTGGAGCATGCCGGAGCGCTCACCGGTGCCCACCGGTGTGGCCGTCTTCCCGCACGACATCGCACTGCCCGTCCGCAGGTTCGCCGAGCAGACCGACACGATCGTGCACTGGACGGAGTTCGAACACGGCGGCCACTTCGCCGCTCTGGAGCAGCCGAAACAGCTCGCCGAGGACATCCGCGCCTTCTACCGGGCACTCTAGTAGGCAGTGTTTCAAAGTCCCGGCCCACGGTGCTCGCCTGGCGGCTGTGTTTCCAAAGCCCCGGTCACGGTGCTCGCCTGGCGGCTCGCACCGTGACCGTGCCTTGTGCGAGCGCGACATCGCTCCGCGATCTGCCCGGTGAGGCTCGCCCCCGGCATCGCCTCGCCGGCCAGGTAACGCGCTCGCGCGGTGGTTGAGGCCACTTTGAGACAGGCCCTAGGCAGAGGCGGCGCTGTCTGCTGAGGCCGGCGGGCGCTTGCTTTGACGTCAAGCTCAGTGACGATGCGATTCCTCGAAGGATGCCCCGGCCAGGCGTGCGGCGACCACGCTGCTGAGGCTGGGGCATTCGAGGATGTCTTCGTGCGGGCAGGCCAAGGCATGAGCGACGGCGGTGCGCGCCGCCTGGGCGTGGGCGATGCGCTGGTCCAGCTCGGTGAGCTTGCGTTGGATCAGTTCCCGCCGACCGTCGACGGCTGGTGTACGAGGGGCGAGGAACGCGCTGAGCTCGCGCAAGCTGAAACCGACGTCCCGCAAGGCCAGGATCACGCCGACCAGCTCAACGGCCGACCGCGGATAACGCCGCTGGCCCGAGACCCGTACCGGCGCCGGTAGCAGGCCGAACTCTTCCCAGTAGCGCAGGGCGGAGGTGGCGACGCCGGTACGGGTCGCCAGCTCGCCGATCGTCAACCGCTCTTCCGCCATCTTGACTTCAAGCGTACTTGAAGCCGTTCACTGGCGATCGTGACTGCCGATACGACTCTCAAGCAACGCGCGATCATGAAGCTGGTGCGCCAGTTCGGCCATCCCCGAGGCGGCGCTGGACGGCTCGTCGGTCGGGTCATGGCTCATCGCCGCTCCAACCGGCAGCGCAGCATCTGGGCGGTGTCGGTGCTGGAAATCCGGCCCACCGACCGGGTGCTCGAGATCGGCTTCGGTCCCGGCGTCGCCATCGCTGAACTCGCCCGCCGTGCCACCCAAGGGCAGGTGCACGGCATCGACCACTCCGAGGTCATGGTCCGGCAGGCGGGCCGGCGCAACGCCGCCGCCATCCGCGCCCACCGCGTTCGGCTCGCTCATGCCTCTGTGGACGAACCGCCGAGCTTCGACGAGCCGCTCGATGCCATCCTCGCCGTCAACTCCGTAGGGTTCTGGCCCGACCCGGTGGAACGGCTCCGCCGGCTACGCGGCCTGCTCCGTCCCGGAGGACGCATCGCCCTCGCCACCCAGCCTCGCTGCCCCGGCGCCACCCAGAGCACCACAGCCCGAGCCGCCCGCGAGCTCCAGGACATGCTCACCCAGGCAGGCTTCACAGAGATCCGAGTCGAAACCCTTGAACTCGACCCTCCGGTTGCATGTGTCGTGGCCGCCACTGCGAGTGCAGTGCCCGAGCAAGCCTGAGGCGTCAGTTGAATTCGCGGTCGGGGGCGGCTTCACCTGGGGCGGCAGCGTGGCAGTTGCCCGCCCCGGTGAGGTACGAGGAGCGGGGACCCTGCCGTTTCCGTAGCCTGCTTGCTCTCCGCCGCTCCGCGGCCTCCGCCGTGTTCCGGCCGAGGCGGGACTCGAACAGCAGGGCTCCCGTGAACACCACCACGATGAACGCGAGCAGTCCCACCGTCTGCAGTAATCCCTGCACCGTCTCGTTCACACGCGTCCCCAAAACGCCGATCCACGACCTTCCACTAGTACTTTCCCGATGTGCCTCTTCCCGTTCACGGCGATGGGCCTCGCGGTGATCAGCGTTCCGCGCCGACCTCGAACGGCGCGGGAACTCGCCCTAGCGACGCCAGGTTTCCAGGACGTCCTTCGCCGTCCAGACAACGTCGACCGCGCTGAGATCGGTGGCGGCCGCGGTACCGGACAAGGAGACGATGACGAGGCCGCTCGTACCCGGGTCGAAGCCCGGTACCTGGGCCGCTGAACGGCGGAGTTCCGCGAGGTCATGACCGTCGAAGGGGCTGGCGAGCCATTTGATCGAACCGGCGAAATGGATCCGCCGCGCGACGGGCCCGCGGTCCGCGCCGATCAGGTCGACCTCGGGCTCGAACGTCCGGTTCCACCATCCGCCGACCACCTCGGCCTCTGACCATGGCAGGGCTCCGGACAGCGCGGCTCGTTCCAATGCCTGGCGCACCAGCGGTTCGACGGCGCGCCCCCGCCAGGAGGACCAGCGGCGCTGGATCAGACGGAAACCGGCCTCGGGGTGGCCACGGCGTGCCTGTTCATGGGCACCGCGGAGGGCGGCCAGGTACAGGCGCAGGTTGCTGTCGGAGATGCGGTAGAGCGCCGGTTTGCCCGCTCTCGTGGACAGCGGCTCCTCCACCGAGAGGACGTGCTTGTCCGCTGTCAGGCGGCGCAGCAGCGGCGACAGGGTGCCCGATGGCAGCGACCCGTCGCGGCTGCCTGCCGTCGCCGCGATGTTGGCGTGGGTACGGTCGCCGGCGCCGACGGCTTCCAGGACCCGGCGGGACAGGTCAGGGTTCGGGAACTCGGCCATCAGCGCGGCCTCGGGTACACCGAAGACCGCGGCGGCCGGGTCCGCGGACTCGGCCTTCAAGAAGTCCAGTGCCGGCATCGCGTGCGGCCAGGTCCGTACGATCCCGGGAAGGCCACCGGACACCAGGTGCGCGTCGATCGCGTCCGCCGCGTCCAGCCCGAGGGCCTGCCCCGTGTCGGCCGGGTTCAGCGGACCGAGCACCATGTTGTCGGCACGTCCGTAGAACGGCCGGTCGTAGGCGGTCAGCCTCTCCATCATGTGCAGGTCGCTGCCCAGCAGGAGCAACAGGACCGGCTTGGACGACAGGAGCCGATCCCACCCGGTCTGCAGCGCACCGTCGAACGCCCCGTCCTGCTCGGCGAGCCACGGCAGTTCGTCCAGGACGACGATGCACGGCGTACCGGGCAGTGCTGACGCCAGGATCCGGAACGCGTCGGGCCAGCTGCCGTTCTCCAGAAGCGGCACCAACTCGTGGTCGGACGGCAGCACCGACTCCTTGAGGTCGTTCAGGAAGGTCGACACGGCCTCGACCGGCGAGGCGCCCTTCGTGGCCGCGGAGAAGACGTAGGGAACCCCGGCGCGATCACAGAATTCCTGGACGAGCCGCGACTTCCCCACCTGCCGCCGTCCGCGGAGGGCGACGGCAGCGCCCGAGCCGGTGGCGCGCACCCGTTCCAGCCGCTTCCTCAGGAGCGAGAGTTCCGCTTCCCGCCCGATGAACGCGGTCACCGGCCCCCCTAGGTGGATTGGATCTACGTAGATTGAGTCTACATAGAGTCCCTGCGCGTACAGGCGAGGCCCGCCGTCCCAGACGCGCCGGCCTGACCGAGCACCGCGCGCTTCACGCGAAGACGAACGAGAGGGTCAGTTGCCAGGAACGGTCGCTTGCAGAACGGCCTCGCTGAGTGCTTCCGTCCGGAAATGTGCCACGGCCTGAAAATCAGGGTCGGCGACCATCTGGGAGAACACCGCACGGGACGGATAGCGAACGAGGAGAACCGCGTCCCATGCCTGACCGTCCTCGGCCACCAGAGCGGTCGAGCCCTTGCCGTGGTAGAGGACCTCGGCGCCGTAGCGGTCGAGAATCGTCTCGCTCAGCGCCTTGGAGTAGCGCGCATAACTCTTCTGCCCGCCTTCGCGGAAGCGCAGCAGGTTCAGCATCACCACCGGACCGCCCGGGTCCTCGTCGAGAAACCGCTTGAGCCCCGTGCCGCTCGGATCGACCGCCATCGACCGCCTCCTCTTTCCGCCGTACGGGCATCACCTGTACGACGACAGTCCGGATACCGCGCGCGCATCCTACCCAGAGACCTCTTACCGGAGTGCGGGGCGCCACAGGGCTTGTGGGAGCCGATGCTGCAGGCAGTGACTGGCCCCACCTACGTCCGACGCGGACCAACCGCCTCTGACGAAACTCAACGAGAGTCAGGTGCTCCCACCGACCCAGCGGGTGAACGCCCTGTCAAAGAATGTGCCGCCCCTGGTCCTCCCGGCGCCTCTCGTTGCTCAACCGAGGATGAGGGCGAGCTGTCGGGCTTGGCAAACGTGGGTGCCGTCCGCGTCCCAGATGTCGAAGTCCTCTTCGAGGTAGCCGCCGAGTACCGTCCGGGTGGTGACCCGGCACGCGACCCAGCCGGGTGCCGGGCGGGCGCGAACATGGGTGGTGAGCGCGATCGTGACGGCCGGCGCGATGCCGAGTTCGAGCGCGGCCGGCGCCGCGGCGTCGACGAGCATGGGCAGGCTCATGGTGTCGGATGGCCGATCCCGAAAGCGCAACCAGAACTCCGCGGTCGCGTCCCCGGTGGGACGGCCCTCGAGCCAGCCGGGCGGCCTTGGATAGCGGAACTCGACCCGTTCGGTAATCGTCGCACCAGGGAACTCACGGCCGGCGCCCGGTTCACTCATGTCGGTCGGGTCCGGCAGTACGGGCGCCGGGGGCTGCGTGTCCCGCGCTTCCGGGTTCACGGCGCTGAGGTCGGCGAACGTGGCGGTGGTACGCGCCAGTTCTTTGCCGTCCTGGCGTAGGAGCGCCGTACCGGTCGAAGTGCGCCGTCCCGTCTTCGCCACATCGGTGCTGACCTCGATCGGACCGGGCTTGGCCGGTCGCAGGAACGAGGTGGACACGGCGAGCGGATCGGGGTGGCCCAGGACCTGCCGGAGGGACTGGAGCGCGCAGGCGACGACGTACCCGCCGTTGACCGCGCCGCCGAGCGAGTTCCACCGCCCGGTGAACGCACCGGTGAACGAACCGTCACCGACGGGTTCCATCCGAGTGTCGACATCGAAGGGGCGGTCGAGCGAGGCTTTCGCGCTTGCAGAGGGGAGTTGATCGCCCGCGTTGATCCGATCGAGCATTCGAGGACTCCTCGTTGAGGCATCCGGCGGCTCTCGCCAGAGCCATCCCATCCTCAGCACGACCGCATCGAATAGCGACTACCCGCCAGGTAACGCACGGGCGCCGAGCCTTCGGACTCTCGCCGGCCCGGCCGCCATCAAACCGTTCCACTCCGCGTCCTCGCCCAGAGCCACCGTCCCCGGCTACTGCGGTGACCGCCAAGATCCACCACACCGCCACCTACGTTGACTCGTGGCGTGTTCGCCTTCACAGGCGATGCCAGAGGCGAACACGCCACGAGTCAACGAGGAGAGCGCCGGCGAACCGGTTCGAGCTGATCGTGACCTCCGCTGGCCGTCAGGGCTGGATGTCGTGCGGCCGGTAATTGTCCCCCCGGGTCTCACCGGCCGCACGACCGGCGGACGAAATCCCAACCGCATTCGGCCAGGCTGCGCCCATTGCGGACACCGAGGACGTGCGTCAGACCAAACGCCTGATTTCACCGTAGGCACGGTAGAAGCCACCGCGGCCGGACGGTCGTACGCCCTCGACGACGTAACGGGCGCTGGGCTCGCGGATCTCCTTGGGGAACTGCACGTGCCATCCGGGCTCGTAGCCTTCGCTGATGACCCGTACCCGAAGCCGAGGCCCGTCCTGGTAGCACTCCAGGAGGACGGCATCCCCGGGCTGTGAAGCGGTCTCGAGCACCGTCACTGGCTCCGCCACAGGTAGCGACGCAGCGATCTTCACATCGACGGGCTTGGGGATGGTCCCTTGCTGCGCCGCCCGGATCGCCGTCTCGGACGCGTCGATGCACACCAGCGAGCCGTCGGTGGTGACGATGTAGAGCCGGTCGTCCACGAACTGCATCGAGTAGGCCGAGCCATAGCCGGTACCGAGCTTCCACAGCCGGGTCCCGGCTTCGTCGAAGCAGTAGACGGACGAATAATTGTCGCCGGCGAAGATATAGCGCCCATCAGACGAAGCGGCGCAGGAGAAGACCGCGGCATCGCAGCGATAGACCGCCTCGACCACACCGTTCGTCTTGGCCAGCCGGTAGACGTCGTTCCTGCCGGTCGCGGCGTATACCGACTGCTCTCCCTGCCAGCCGAAGAGTACGTTGCCGCCGACCTTGGTCTGCCAAATCGGCTTGCCGTCACCGGCCGCGTAGCAGCCCACGCCGCGCGAATGCCCGTGGAAGACGGTGCCGCCTTGGGCATCGCACCGCACCATCCAGGCCGAATCGCCATCGACATCGCGCGACCACTGGAACTCGTCCTCGTGGTCGACGGTCGTGAGGCGGCCGTTGCGGTCGGATACCCCGAGGACCGCGTCGTCGATGTCCAGCCAGTAGATGTCGACATCGGCGGAGATCTCGTACGCGACGTGCGGGACCTTGCCGCTCAGGTCGTACACCCTGCCGTCGTCACAGCCGGCGTAGATCCAGAAGTCGTCGGCGACGATGCACTTGACCCCGTCGGGCAGCCGGTAGCGGCTCGTCACCGCGCCGCCGGTGGTGATGGTGAAGACATCGCCGTTCTGGTTGCCGACCCAGCATCGGTCCTGGTCGACGAAGATGCCGAACGCGGCGGCCCCGCTCGCGAATCGCCAGAGCACCGGCGCCTGATTGGCGGTCGACCTGGCGCTGACGATGCTGCGCCTGCTGACGGGACGCGCCTGGCGCTGCCCCGGCACGGCCGGCGCGTAGCCCCTCCGGCTCTTTTCCGCGATCTTCTTGGCGGCCGCCGCCTCGGCCTTGGCCGGGGTCGCGAAGTCGGACACCTTCGTCTGGCCGGACGTACCGATGCGCCCGTAGGTGATCGTCACCCGCGTACCGGAACGGACCACGTTGTAGAACTTGTGCGCGCTGCCGGTGTCCTCGGACAACTCAAGGTACGTGCGGTGCTCCGCCATTCCGGCCTCTCTCGGTCCCCGAATCCGTGCTCGTCGCTCGGGCTATGCCGACCGTACGACTCGGGTCCGACAACCGAGAGAAGGAGGTGCATGCGTCCCACAGCGCCTAAGGCAGAGCCGTCCAGCAATCGGTAACGCCGGCGCCTTTGCTTTGGTGAGACGGCCGAAGGCGTTGAGGCTCGTCCAAAACCGGCCCGGCTTTGAGGCCCTCTCCCACCTAGGTTGCGCAGCGAGTCTGCTTTCCACGCCCCTGTCATCAACGCGATCCCGCTTCGGCCTCCCAGGCGGTGTGGCGGGAGCGCGCTTCGGTGAGAAGGAGCTTGCGCAGCCGTTCGCGGGTCTGGCCACGGGTCTTGATCGCGTGGCAGTTGGGGCATAGCGCGATCATCTGAATGGGATGGTCGCGGCCCCACGTCGAGCGGTCCTCGACGTGGTCGACTTCCAGGATGGGCTCGCCGTTGTCGGTGACGTCGTCAGGCTGGCCGGTGCACACAGGGTTCTCGCAGCGACCGCGCCCGCGCAGGAGCACGGCCCTGACCGCGGCTGCGGATCGTACGGGCCGTTCACTGGTCGTACGGGTGGTGCGGCCATGGTCGCCGCGCACCTCGGCGGCCTCGACGCTACGGCAAAGGCGCCGATAGGCCTCGAGGTCGTCGGACTCCTGCTGCGTGGGAAGGCTCATCTGTACGGGGTGGAGGCCGACATCGTCGAGCAGCGCCTGGGGGATCGCTCCTTCGAAGAAGCGTTGGCCGAGTTCCGCGATGGCCTCGGCGCGCGCATCTGCGGAAGAGGCTGCCAACTCGTACGCCCAGGCCTGCAGACCGCTGTACGGGTTGTGCTGCTCCATCCACCCAAAAGGCTCGCCGTGCGCGGTCGGGACGGCTCCAGCATGACCGTGCAGCTCCCACAAGTCGGTGTGGGCCAGGGCAAGAATGGGGAACTCCGGCCGAGGCCTCGACCGCGGCCGACCGTACTCACGCAGGAGCCCACGCAACTCGACCTGAGCCGCGTCCCAGGAAACGAGGCGCGGGGCGTGGTGAGCGGCGCGTCCCAGAGCCCACAGCAGGGTGATCGGCTGATGCCTGGCCGGTCCGTCGGCCGTACTGGCGACGCGCAGGCCCTTCAACTCCGCCAGAAGCCTTGGACCCGGTAGAAGCGGCTCGTCGATGACCACCTCGAACCCCAGTCGAGTAAGAAGGCGTCCGACGGTCTGGCGTCCGCCGGAGAACTCCCGAGCGGTCAGCGGCCGGCCGGCGACGGAACGATAGGCCACGCCCACGATGGCCTTGGAGTCGTAGTAGACGCCGTTGAAGTGCAGCAGGTATCGGCGCGCAGGGTCGAAGCCGTACTCCGCGAGGAAGCGGTCCCGGCCCAGGCGGTCGCACTCCGCGATCGCATCCAGCACCGCCTCACGCGTGATGGGCGAGAGATCCATAAATGGATGCTATGCCCGAGATTGCAAGGTCTGGTGGAGGCGCTGTCGACGGAGTACCACAGCCTGCGCGGGAACCTGGCGGCATTCACTCGTCACTTGAACACGCACTACGACAGCGACGCATGGCCGATGCGTGTCGTCGAGTCGAGCAGTGGCGCGATGCTCTATAGCCTCGATCCCGCAACGGCGGCACTCTGGAGATCCGTCCGCGGCTGACCGGCCGCCCGCACGCTTGGCCGGGCGAGTTCAGGGAGATCGCTGACAGTGGCGATGCGCGCGGTCCGGTTGCGGCTTAGGAGCCGAGGTAGGTCAGTACGGCCCGTACCCGCCGGTTGTCGTCGTCGGACAGAGGCAGGTCGAGCTTGGCGAAGATGCTCGTGGTGTGCTTGCCGACGGCCTTCTCGCTGATGAACAGGCGCTGGGCGATCGCGCTGTTGGACCGGCCTTCGGCCATGAGCTCGAGGACGGCGAGCTCCTTTTCGGAGAGCCGCGAGATGGGCAGATCCGGGCCTCGGCCGCCGAGCAGGTTGCGTACCACCTCGGGGTCGAGGACGGTGCCCCCGGCGGCCACCCGGCGGATCGCCTCGACGAACTGCTCCTCGTTGAACACCCGGTCCTTGAGCAGGTAACCCACCCCGCCCGCCTGGCTCGCCAGCAGTTCGCGGGCGTAGAGCTGCTCCACGTACTGCGACAGCACCAGGACCGGAAGGCCGGGCACCTGGGCCCGGGCCTCCAGTGCCGCGCGCAGCCCCTCGTCGGTGAACGACGGCGGCAGGCGGACGTCGACGACCGCGACGTCGGGACGGACCGTGACCAGCGCCCGCAGCGTTCCGGGGCCGTTGTCGACGACCTCCACGACGGCGAATCCGTGCGCTTCCAGCAGCCGGGTCAGTCCGTCTCTCATCAGGAACTGGTCCTCGGCTAGGACAACGCGCACGGCACCTCCAGAACGACCATGGTGGGCCCACCCGGCGGGCTGCTCACCGCGAGGATACCGTCGAAGGCCGAAAGCCTCCGTTCGATCCCGCGCAGGCCGGTGCCCCCGGACGGATCGGCGCCGCCGGCCCCGTCATCGGTCACCTCGGCGCGCAGCACTCCCCGTTCGTGCACCATGCGGATCCCGGCCCGGCTCGCCTGGGCGTGCTTGAGCACGTTGGTGAGCGACTCGGAGATGGCGAAGTAGACCGCGGACTCGACGGGAGCGGGCGGCCGTCCGGGTAGCCGGATGTCGACGTCGGTCCGCAGCGGCAGGTCCATCGCGAACGCGCGGACCGCGTCCGCGAGCCCGCGGTCGGCCAGGACGGGAGGGTGGATGCCGCGCACGAGGTCGCGGAGTTCGGTCAGGGCCTTGCCCGAGTTCTCCTTGGTCTCCAGCAGCAGCGCCTCGGCCGCTCCCGGGTCGTCGTGCATGAGGCGCTGGATGGCGTTCAGGTTCATGCCGAGTGAGAGCAGCCGTACCTGGACGCCGTCGTGCAGGTCGCGCTCGATCCGGCGCAGATCGGCGGCACTGGAGTCCACGGCCTCGCTGCGCGACTCGGTCACCCGTTCCAGCCGCCGCTCCAGCTGTCCCCGGGTGGGGCCGAGAAGGGCTTGCGTGAATCGTCCGTGCAGTTGCAGCAAGGCCGGTGTGCTCCACAGACCGAGGCCGATCACGACCATGCCCATGGGAACGGCGAGAAGGGTGCCGGTCGTGTTCGTGACCGACATGAAGAGGTAGTGGGTACCGGTGCCGGCCCGCTGGTCGATCAGCGGCCAGGTGACCGGCAGGATCACACCGCTCAGCCCGTACAGGACCAGTAGCGGGGCGAGCCCGGCCAGCGGCGCGCCGAGGACGAGGTTGAGTGGCAGCCAGGCCAGGTCGCGCCAGGTGGCTCGGTCGGTGACGATCCAGCGGGTCAGCGCCGCCTGCCGCAACGGCCAGGCGGGTGCCGGGTCGCCGAACCGCGGCCGGGGCAGGTACGGATCCGGTACGGCGCTGCCCAGCCGCCGGCGTGCCGCGCTCCGGTACCGTCCGGTCAGCTCCCTGACGGCGACCGTCACCAGCGGAATCACGAGCAGCCCCACACCGCCCGCCAGTGTGCTGGCGAAGGCGGCGACGCAACAGGCGAGCAGTATCGCTCCCGCGATCGCGCCTCCAGTGAGCGCCCCGGCGCGGCCGACATCCCGCCACCGCTCCACGAACCGTCCTCGCATGCCGGTCATCTTCCCTCTTCGCGCGCATGGTGCGACGTTCGCCGCTTCGGCTCGGTCCGTGTGGTGATCAGGTGAGACGGGTCTGCCGACATGGTGCGGCCATCCAGGTCTGCGGGCAACCGCGCGTACAGGGTGCGCAGCGGGGCGGGCGCCCACCAGTTGGCCCTGCCCAAAAGCGTCATCACCGCAGGCAGCAGCAGGCACCGCACCAGCGTGGCGTCGACCAGGACCGCGACGAACAGGCCGATACCCGTCTGCTCGATGTCGCCCATCGCGGCCGTACCGAACGCGCCGAAGACGATCAGCATGAGCAGCGCCGCGGAGGTGATGATCCGCCCGGTGTCCCGCAGCCCGTGCCCGATCGCGGTACGGGTGTCGCGGCCCATGCCGACGTGCTCGCGGATCCGGCCGATCAGGAAGATCTCGTAGTCCATCGAGAGCCCGAACGCGAAGGCGAAGATCACCGCCACCGAGAACGGCTCCAGCCCGCCCACGGTCAGCGTGTCCAGCGGACCCGAGAGCCATCCGTCCTGGAACACCAGAACCAGCGTCCCGAACGTGGCGCCCAGCGAGATCACCGCCATCGCCACCGCGGTCAGCGGCACCACCACCGAGCCGCTGAGCAGGAAGAGCAGCACCAGCATCGCGATGAGCACGATGCCCACGGCGAGCGGAAGCCCGTCGCGCAGCACCGTGCCGACGTCGGCGAGTTCGGCCGCCTGCCCCGCGACCCAGGACCGTACCTCCGGCGGCCGGTCGGCGCGTACCCGTCGCACCAGCGCGCGCGCCTCCGGGCTCTGCGGCTCACCGCGTACGGCGAGCACCACCGTGGAAAGCCCCGGGCCGCCGGTACGGGCGTCCTCGACCCCCGCGACCGCCGGATCGCCGTTCCACCGGAGCGCCCACTGGGACAGGGCGGCGGGATCGGTCCTGGCGACGACGATGACCGAGGGCCGTTCAGTACGCCCGTACTTGGTGGCGAGCACATTGGTGACCTGCACCGACTCCAGCTCAGGCGGCAGGATACGGGTGCCGGACAGCTGGATCCTCGCACCGAGAAGCGGAGCGCCCGCGCCCAGCAGCAAGGCGCCGATCACCAGCGCGATCGGCAGCGGCACCCGCTGGACGGCCCGGGTCATGCCGGTGAAGAACCCGCCCACGCGGTCGGTGCCTTGCAGCGCTCGCCTGGACGGGTGAATCCGTCCGCCGAAGACCCTCAACAGCGCCGCCACCATGGTCAGCGAGATGGCCATGGCCACCAGCGAGGCCGCGATACCGCCCGCCGCCACCGCCCGCAGATTCGTCGCGTCGAACGCGAGGAGACCGCTCAACGCCGCCGCCACCGTCAGCGCGCTGTACATGACGGTCCGGCCGGCCGTGGCCCAGGCGCGCTCGACCGCCGCGGCGCGGTCCGCGGGAGTGACCGTCCGCCGCCCGCCGGCCGCGGCCTCGCGGTACGCGGGGACCAGTTCCTCGCGGTAGCGGCCGACCAGCAGCAGACCGTAGTCGATCGAGAGCCCCAGGCCGAGCAGCGTCACCACCGTCGTGACGTTGCCGTCCAGCGGTACCGCCCGGGACAG
Source organism: Actinomadura sp. 9N407 (assembly GCF_044326315.1). Taxonomy (NCBI): domain Bacteria; kingdom Bacillati; phylum Actinomycetota; class Actinomycetes; order Streptosporangiales; family Thermomonosporaceae; genus Actinomadura; species Actinomadura sp. 9N407. Next base: position 66,209 of record NZ_JBIRAW010000020.1, read on the forward strand.
CGCCAGCAGCACCGTGAACGCCCCGCCGACGCTGACGATCGTCGCGATCAACGGCACCCCGGCCGCGAGCACGCCGCCGAACACCACCACCAGCGCAGCGAAGGTCAGCGGCAGCGCGATGAGCTCCGCGTCCCGCATGTCCTTCTGAGCCGCCAGCCTGGTCTCGTACCGAAGCCAGGCGTCCCCTCCGATCCGGATCTTCGCGCCGGGCAGCTCGGCGCGGACCGTCCGGAGCCGGTCGGCGACGCGCTTCGCCGCGTCGTCCTCGCCTGATCGCGTGATCTCCACCGCGAGCAGGACCCCGCTGCGGTCGGTGGCGGTACGAGGCGGTTCCACGGCCGTGACGCCCGGCACCTTCCGAGCGTCGGCGGCCACCCGCCGCAGCGCCGTCCCCGTTCGGGCCGCCGCCGGGTCGACACCCTCGACCAGCAGGACGATCTGCGCGCCGGTCTTCCCGAGAAGCTCTCTCACCTGGAGTGATTCCGGGACGTTCGCCTGCTTCACCGCGGATGCGCCACCGACGACGGAGCCGGCGCAGGCGAACCCGGCCACCATCAGCAGCAGCGAAACGGCGATCACTTTCCAGCGGTGCCGGAAACAGAACCTGCCCATCCATCTGGTCATGGGGTCCACGATCCAAGCGCCGACCGCCCGCGTCAGTGGGTCAGGACCTCGGCTTCAGGGGGTCTGGACCTACCTGCGCCGGCGCTGTCGCGCGGTACGCGTGCCCTGGAGAACATCGCCGATCCCGGACCGGGTCGCCACGGCTCGGAAGATCGAAAAAGGGCCCCGGAGTAGCTCCGAGACCCTCTCTCACCTGCTGTTCACCGGTCGGGGTGGCGGGATTTGAACCCACGACCTCTTCGTCCCGAATCGATGATCATGTACATCCTTCGACGCGCGATCAACGTCGTTCACGGTAAAATCCCAGGTAGATGGCCTGCTTCGTTGTCAGTGAGTGATGGCTAGAATCCTGCTATCACTCACAGTCCGGGGTCAAGCGAGGGTCAGATGATCAAGCCTGGGAGGTGGGTAGCCCCATGGGGCAGACACGCAAGAGAGTCGGCAAGGACGGCAAGCCTCGCTACACGGCCTACTACGACGACATAAGGGGCCAGCGGAGATCGGCCGGAACCTACGCGAGCAAGAAGGAAGCAGAAAAAGCATGGCAACGCGCCGAAGTAAAGGTCTCCGAAGGCAGAACCGGAGAACCCGCACGCGGAAGGCAGCGCTTCAAAGACTACGTCGAGAACGCCTGGCTCCCGAACCATGAAATGGAGGCCAGCACCCGATCGGGGTACACCTACACCATCTACAAGCACATCATGCCGGAGTTCGGCCCCATGCGGATGGTTGACATCCTCCCTGAGCATGTCCGCGCCTGGATCGCCAAGCTCAAGAAGCAGGGCATGACGCCCGTGACCATCCGCTGCACCAAAATCATCCTCAGTGCCATCTTCACCACGGCGCTGGAGGACCAGGTTACGTTCCTACACCCCTGCCGCGGAGTGAAGGCCCCACCCGTCGTCCGCAAGCCGCTCAAGATCGTCACACCGGAGCAGTTCGACGACATCTACCACGCGCTCTCCGAGGGGACCTTCCGCCTCCTCACCGAAACCGAGATCGAGAGCGGCCTCCGCTGGGGCGAACTCAGCGAGTTGCGTCCCAAGGACCTCAACCTCAGAACCCGCATCCTCACGGTCAGCCGCACGGTCGTGGAGCTCAACCCGAAGTTCCACCCGGACGGCGGCCACTTCCTGGTCAAGGACTACCCGAAGGACAAGGAGTACCGCCGCTTCAAGCTCAGCACCCAGATGGCCGAGAAGCTCGAAGACCACATCAGGACGGAGCGGCTTACCCAGGACGACCTCCTCTTCCACATGCCGCCCCAAGACGAGCCCCGCGCCCGCATCACCGAGATTCCTGACCCGGCAACCCTCGGCCACACCGAACCCAACGACAAGGGCCGTACCTACAACCACGGCACCCTCAGCGCCTACACCGCCGGCAGATGCCGCTGCGACTACTGCCGCGGAGCCTTCGCCCTCTACCGAGCCGCCCGCCGCTCCAAAGGCAAGGACAGTCCCCGCCCCCTCCGCACACGCATGACGGACGGCCACATCCCCAACGACTGGTTCCGCCGCAATATCTGGTACCCGGCCATCGCCGCCGCAGGCCTCGACTTCAGACCGACAATGCGCGACCTACGCCACGCCCACGCTTCCTGGCTCCTCAACGGTGGCGCCGACCTCCAGATAGTCAAAGAACGCCTCGGCCACGCCTCCATCGCTACAACCGAGCGCTACCTACACACCCTCCCCGACGCCGACGAAACAGCCCTCGAAGCCCTCGCCAGAACCCGCAACCGCTCCACCCTCCGATAGCCGAGAGATGTTGGCGAGAAGCCGAAACCCTGCCCTTCTCGCTCCACGACACAACGAGGCGGAGCAGGCGAAGAGCGCCATCACCGATATATGGCACCTGGCTGCCCCGGCGACTCAGCTTGCCGTCATCTCAGCTCTGCACCGCCTTGCGTCACCGCCCGGGTGCGTTCCGGCGTGTCGTACAGCAGCCTCGCCGTACGGGCCGGGGTAGTGGGGCTGCGGCCCGCAGCGTCGGCCGTCAGGCCGTCGTGCGCGAGCGAAAGGGCCCTCGGGCCAGTCGGGAACCGAGGAGAACGTCGCGCGGTAGACGGTGACAGCGGCGTGCCGGCCCGGTCTCGTCATCAGTGCTGAGCCTCCATGTGGGGGAGCGGCACAGCCGTGCCTCCTTGTCGTTCGCCGGTCCGCAGGGCTAGGAGTCCCGGCGGGTGAGAACCGCCGGGAAGATGCCGCGGTGATGATTCTCGTAGGGGTCTTCGGCAGAGCCGGGGCGGCGGGGAGCCAGCCAGTCGTCGATGAGGCCCCCGTCGTTGCCGGGGCGTTCGATCAGTTCGAGGCGTTCCGCCGCCGGGATGAGACGCCATTTGCCGCCGGCCGCGTGCAGCGTGACATGGTCGTCGCCGGCCGTGCGCTTCGAGAACAGGACGGCGCCCGGTGCGTTCGCCAGCAAGTTCCAGTGGTCCGTCCTACAGCGGACCGGGATCTCGGCGGGCCCGTCCCAAGGTTGGAGCGTGCGCGAGGCCATGTGGGCCGAGGCGCGCCGGTGCGTCGGGTCGATTTCCAGCGCCTGAGGCGCGTGGGCAATGCAGTGCTCGAAGAAGTGGACGGCGTCGTGGAGGGCTTCCTCCCCGTCCAGGCGGGTGCCGGTCTCCACTCCGCTGTACAGGCCGTGGTTGGCGTCGAAGTTGGCAGAGAAGAGGGCGCCCTTGCGGGAGTCGGCGATTGCGCACTTGGCGTGGGTCTTGTCATCGCCGTACACCTCGACGCCCAGCTCGGCCAGCGCGGCGGCCTCCGCGCGGGCGGCGGCGAACGAGCGGGAACGGACGAGCAGCCGGACGCGCACACCGCGGGCCATGGCGGCGCGCAGTGGTTCGTGTAGGAGGTCGGGGTCGTCCATGAGGCCTGCGAGGGAGAAGGACGCCAATAGCAGGTCGTGCTGGGCGTGGTCGATGATGTGGTGGATCGTCCGCAGAATGACGGGTTCGTCAGGGCTCGTCCATATCAGCCCGGAAGCGTTCCCGACAGCGGGTTCCGGTACGGTGCACGGCGATGGGCTCGGCCTGCGGCGAAGGTTCTGGTAGGCGCGTCCGGGGGCGGCGTCCCAGGTGCACTGCTCGAACCACAGGCGGGTGAAGAACCGGCCGAGGAGGGACGCCTGACCAGCGTCGTCGACGACGACGCCGTTCTCGCCCGTCACGGTCCACGCGCCGGTGCTAGCGAGTGCCCGCCATTCGAGATTCGCGCTGCTCACCAGGGCAATTTCGTCGTCCACGACGAGGAACTTCGCATGGAAGTCCTCGAGGCCGCGCACCCAGATCCCCGAGGTGACCAGGTCGGCGTAGCGCTTCTTCTCCTCCTCCATGTTGACGCCGCCCGCGGCGGCCGCCTCGTCTTCGTAGTCCTCGTAGGGGTCCTCGATCTCGGCGCGCATGTCCCGGTCGTTGATCGCTGTGACCACGTAGACGCCGCCGCAGAGCCGGTCGGCCGCCTTCTTCAACGCCTCGCGCAGGTCGGGGTCGATGAACCGGAAGCTGGCCAGAAAGATCTTTCGCCGCGCACGGCCGATGAGCTCGAGCGCGGCAGCCTTGATTGTGGAGTCGGAGTCCTCATAAGAGAAGCAGTGCCGGTAGCGGCCCGCGCCCACGTCCGGGCGCGGCCGGTAGGGGGAGCGCCGCCGTCCGGTGCGCATCCAGTACGCGCCGGGCAGGGGGCGGGATCCGACGTCGAACCGGTCAGCCGTAGCCGAAGTCATCGTCCTCCCTCAGCCGGTAGACGGCCCGGTAGTAATGCAGCCGCCACATGCGGCGCACCACGGCCTCGGGGGTCACCTGGTCCGACCGGGCGGCCGCCACCTCGTCTTCCAGAGACGACGGGGACTCGGTGTTCTGGCGCGCGGCGATAAGGTCGATGGCGAACAGCGCCTCGGCCTCGGCGTCCGCCGGTTCCAGGGCCAGCCTTACCCGGACGGTGCCGCGCTCTCCGCGCAGCTTCAGCCCGCGCGGCTGGTAGAGCAGCTTCGTCCCCGTGGCCAGGAGGCGGGCGGCAGGCCCGGGCAGCCGCAGCAGCCAGGCGGACCGGGTGCCGGGCGTCTCCTCCAGGACGAGCCCCGCCGGTGGGTCCTCCTGCCGACGGGACGGCCGGAGCGCCCCCCACACCAGCGGGGTCACCGAAGGATGCGCGAGCACGCCAGCGAGATCCCACCAGATCTCGGCCAGTTCGTCGGCCCCGGTGAGCCTGCCTTCGAACGAGTCCGCCCCCTTCGCGCCGGTCAGCCGGAACGTGACCTCCGCCGGGCCGGTCCCTTCGACGACCACGTTCTCGGCCCGGTAGACGGGGCACACCGGCGCGCTCGTGACCGGGTCCACGTTGCCTATGCTGACCTGTTGCTCCTCTGTCTGCAGCACCTGGACGATGTCGCGCGGAAGCGTCCCGTCCTCGGCGAGACGCTCGTCGATGTACTCGGAGCGGGTCTTGCCGTCGTAGGCGGCCGGGAGCGGCATGTTCAACACGGGCCTCACCCGTGCCTGCGCCATCCGCCCGATCCAGCCGGCCACATGCTCGTGCGGTGCCGTCAGCTCGCCGGTCTCCGGGAGGAACACGAAACTCTGCCGGCCTTCCCTGTGCACGACGACCTCCTCTTGGAGGAGCGTCCGCTCGGTGAGCGGGGTCGCGCGGTACCCGGTTGCGGTGGGCTGAAGCGCGTCCGCAGCCACGAGCGATCGGGCGATGGCGGTCAGCGCCTGCGGGGGCAGCCCGACGAGCATGCCGAACTCCTCGGTGGTGAAGTCCTCCAGCTCCGCCGCCATCTCCAGCACGAACCGCTCGATGATCGAGAGCCGCTTGCGTTCGGCCCGCAGTACCGGGAGGTTGGGCCAGACGAACATTGGCAGCAGTGCCTCGTCCAGACACAGCCGCGTCCCTTCTCGGGGCGGCGGTGGGGCCTGCCGGGCCGGTTCGACCGTGACGGTCGCCGTCAGTCCGCGCGCGGTGGTGACCGTGCGGGCGGGTCGCGGGGCGCGGCGGCCGCTGGAGCGGCGCGCGGCTCCCCGCCGTCCGGTGGCCGGATCGCCGGAGCGGCCCGGCTGCGCGGCTCGTGCGGTGCCCTGGCTCACAGCTTCGCGTCCTCTGCCAGGGTCATCTCCGGCCGTGTCTCCAGGGATGCGAACAGGTGGCGGTAGAACGCCTGGGCGTCGGGCCGGCCGCGCAGGTTCCGCAGTGTGCGCGCGTGCCCGACCATGATCAGTCCGCGGCGGGCACGGGTGACGGCGACGTTGAGCCGGTTCAGGTCCTGGAGCCACAGCCCGTACGCCGGGCCGGGTTTGGCTTTCCGGCGGCGTACGAAGTCGATGACGACCAGGTCGCTCTCCTGCCCCTGGATCATGTCGATCGAGTTGACGACCGGGTTGCAGAGCTGTTCGAAACCGTCCTGGCCGATCTCCCTCCGGATCAGCCGGGCTTGTGCCTTGTAGAAGGTGAGGATAGACATGGTCACCGGTTCGGTGACGGAGGGGTCGGCGGCGAGTTCGTGGTCCCAGCGGCGGCACAGGTCGGCGATGAAACGGGCCTCCCAGGGATTGCGGAACCCGTTTCCGTTCTGCTCCTCGACTGCGGCGGCGTGGCGGTGGGTGTCGAAGAAGACGACCGGCGTTCGGAAGGTTTCGCTCGTCAACGGGGTAATGCCGTGGTCGCGAAGGGTCCGCTCGTCGGGCGAGGTGTAGGCGCCGCTGTAGACCGGTTCGCTGACGAGGGACGCGATGGGCTCGATCATCCGCCGCTGCACGGTCAGCCGCCGGCGCAGGTGCGCGGCGGCTGGATCGGCAACGCATCTCTCGAAGAGGCTGGTGACCATGCGCCGGGACAGCGACTGCAGGAGTTCCCGCGCCGGATCGATCTCCCGTTCTCCGTCGGCGAGGAGTCGGACGTTCAGGCCGGTGAGCTCCTTGGCGAGTGCTGGCCGGTAGTGTCGGCCCCAGGAACCGTCTTCGAGGAGTCTCTGCGCCGTTGCGAGCACCGTGGTCTTGCGGAAGGTCCGCTGCTCGGCCTCCTCCTTCCACTGCTCCCCGATCCGTTCGACGGCCCTTTCGAGATCGGTCGCCGCGGTCGCGTGGTCGTGCAGCGCGAGCAGTGCGTGGACGAGATGCTCGGCCTCCTGGGCGACGTATGGCGGCAACTGGCGCTCGTCGCCCACGAGGATCCAGCGCCGCGCGCGGACGGCGGGGACGAGGAAGGCGCCGTCGGTCACACGGCTGGCCTCGTCCACGATCAGGGTGTCAAAGTCGGCGTACCGGGAGACGTCGCGGCCCGCGATGCCCTCGACCGTGGCGCACACGACGTTGGCGGCCTGGAGGACGGCGGTCGTCACCAGCTCGACGGAGTCGCGGTTCCGCTGATCGCCGGCCTGAGTGAGCTCCTTCCAGCGCTCCTGCAGCCGCTGGTACGACCGGAGCCGCCGGATCTCCCGGTCCAGCGCGTCCGCCTCGGGTTCCGTCCCGTTGAGCGCGGCGGCCGCCGCTTTGTGCGCGGCGCGCGCCTTGGCGAGGTCCGCTTCCTTCTGCTCGCATTCTGCTTCGCTCGTGGCGATGGCCGTCCGCAGTTCGGCGAGGACGCTGGCGCGTCTCTCCTGGGCCATGGTCAGGGCCGCGGCCGCCTGCTGGTGCGCGTACTGGAGGGCGCGATGGTCGCGGTACGTGCGCCGCAGGCTCTCGGCGGCTCCGGCTTTTTCGCGCTCCGCCGTCTGGAACGCGTGCATCGCCTTCTCCACTGCGGCGACGGACTCATCATGGCGCGCTGCGGCGTCGGTCCGACGCCGCGCTGTCCGGCCCAGGATCTCGCTTTGCGCCCGGCACTCCACGCGCAGCCGTTCGATGGCGGCGAGGACGACCGGGACCTCCTCCTCGTTGGCGGCGGTACGGCGCTCCAGCCGGTCGATGGATGTGCGGAGGCGTCGGGCCCCCTTCGCGACCTCGTCCGCCCTTTGGGCGGCGTCCACCCACGCCGCCCGGGCACGCTCCGTCTCGGCCGCGAGGCGGCCGAACTCCCCCATGGCGGCCCAGGACATGAGCCGCCCCCGCCATCCCTGCTGCTCCCTGTACTCCTCCTGCCGCTGGGCGGCGAGTTCGGTCTCGCGCTTCCACCCCTCCGTCGCCTGATGCGCCAGGTGCAAGTCGCGTTCGGCGGCCTGAACGAGTCGACGGAGCCGTGGAAGGTCCACGGCCGCCTGGTCGCGCTGCCTGTCCAGGGACTCCACGCGGTACTCGGCCGCCATCAGGTCTCTCCGTGCTCCGTCGAGCTGCCGGCGTTGCTGGTCCTCCTCCTCCGTGACGGCATCGGCTTCGGCGCGATCCCGTCCCGCCCGTTTCTCGGCCCGCCTCAACTCTGCAAGGGCCTGCTCGTGGACGGCCCCGGCCCGCGCGAGTTCGTCCTGTGCAGCTCGGCTTGCCGCAGACGCGTCGTCCAGCCGGGCGGGGAGCCCGGCGGCGAACTGCTCCACCTCTTCGACCGCCTGCCTTGTGGCGGCGTCGCGCCGGGCGTATTCCCGCTCGGCCGCCTCTTTCAGCAACTCAGCATCGGTCAGCGCCTTCTCCGCTGCACGGCGGGCGTCGAGGGCACGGTCGAGCCGGGCGACGGCCTCTGCCTGTTCCGTCAGCAGCGCGAGGCGGCTCGTCCACTCGCCGGTGCGGTCGCGGCCGTCGTCCTGCAGCCGCTCGACGACGGCCGCGCGGAGCCGGTCCTCGTGGAACCGGCGGACTTCCGGACGCACCTTCTCGACATCGGCAGCGACGCGTATCGGCAGCAGCGCGCCGTCACCGAGGCGGCGGAGGACCTCATCGACGGCGACGTTCATCGGCGCGACGAGCAGGACCCGCTCCCCCTCGGCCACCAGCCGGCGGATGGTCTCCACGATCACGGTCGACTTGCCGGTGCCGGGCGGGCCCTGGATGAACAGCGCGTGCGGCGCATTAACTGCGGCGCGCGCGGCCTCCGCCTGCTCGGCGCTGAGCCTCTTGTGCGGGGTGGCCCGGTCTCCGCCCGGCGGCGGGCCCTGGAGCTCGTGCGGTCGGCACAGGACCCGGGCGAGCGCCGACCAGTCACCGACGACGTTGCGCTGCGCGAAACGGGTGAGCGCGGACCGCTGCTGCCGCTCGATGACCGCGGTGTCCCCGGTGACGGTCACCTCGCCGCCGAGGGCGAGGACCTCGGCCGCCCGCCTTGCGGGACCTCGGGGCCGCAGCCGAATGCGCCCGTTCTCGCACGATGCCACGGTGGCGCCGCACTCCCCGCCGTCCCCGGACACCGTGACGCGGGCGTCCTCGGGGAACGGGGGTCCGTCCCCGCTCGCCAGGACGACGGTCAGCCCCTCCTCCTCGGCCTGGGGATCGTCGAAGCCTTCGAGGCGTCCGCCCGGGCGGACGACCACGGTCCCCTCGGCGCGCAGGGCGGTGGTCAGTTCCTCGTGCTTCTGCCGCAGTCTGAAGACCGCCTCCAGCGGGGCGAACAGCCGCTCGCACTCGTCCGCGAGGCGCCGGTCCTCTGGCGCGGCCTCGGTCACGCGGCCGAGGACGTCCCTGGCGGTGTTCCACGCGTCGTTGAGCCTGGTCTGCCGCACGGTGAACTCGTCGAGCACGGCCTCCAGGTCGCAGGGAGCCTCGTCCCACAGCGGGTGGCGCCGCACGTGGACGCGCGGCACCCTTCTCGGCTCAAGCGTCGTCCGGCGCCGCACGGCCACGATGACCGCCATCGACTGGAGTGTCTCCTTTCCCGTCCGCGGGGCGACCACCAGCGTGAACTCGGGGGTGACGATATGGCAGACGAACGCGAAGGGGCCGTCCTTGTTCCCCGTCCTCCGGTCGAGGCCGATGACGTGCTCGAGTTGCGTGTCGAGCTCGCGTCCCGTGGCCCGGCACTGCTTCAGCAGCGGCTCGAGCCGCCGCGGGTCGTACGACAGGTCGAGGAGGATCGGCCGATCGTCGTCCCCGGTCGGGGCCGGGGCAGCGGCGAGCAGGCCGTCGATCCACTCGAGGGGTGCCTCCATGCGCCTCCTCACGGTTCATGGCGTCCACGGTCAGAAGGGGGCCTTGATGAAGATCAACTCCTTCTGGCGGACCGCGATGCCCACGCCGGTGCCATTCTGCTCCCAGAAGGCCCCCAGCACGGTCCTGGCCATGTGCCGCAGCCGAGCGGTGTCGGCCTTGGTGATGCTGGTGGAGCCGTGCGCGAGGACCGAGCGGTTGCGGATCACGCTGACATTGCGCAGCTCGCCGAGCTGCTTGGGAGAGCGCAGCTTGGCGGGCCCCATCATCGGGTCGTCCAAGACCGCGAGCAGGAGTGCCGCAGCGAAGGATCCGACCGCGTGGGGGAGGCTTGCCGACTCTGGTATCCCCGCCTCCCGCTGCGTGCGCCGGTAACCGTCGAGCACGAAATCGGCACCCCTCGGGAACCGGGCGTAGTCGGGAGCCGAACAGTCGAAGCCCGGGACGGCCGTTTCGAGGCGCTGGCTCAGCGCGCCCTCGATGGTCCGGTAGAACAGCAGGGCGGCGAAATCCCGGCGGCCCATGTCGTCGTAGTGCTGACCCAGCAGGTAGAAACAGAGGACCAGCTCGGCGGGCGAAGCGCCGCCGGGCAGCCGGCCGACGAAGTCGAGTTGCGCATCTAGCTTCCGGCGCTCGGTGACGCTCAGGTCGGTGTCGACGCCCTTCATCGTCGTGCGGACGGCCTCCGCCAGTTTGGGTAGCTCGGCGAGATTAAGATCGCACCATGCTCCGTAGAGCCTGCTGAGGGCCAGCATGAACCGGGCCCGCTGCGGATCCGGCACGCTTTGCGCGAGCTGGTCGTACTGGGTGGCGGCACCGTCGAACGCCCCCGAGTCGAACATGACGTTCGTCCGGACCATGGCCTGGTCGCCGAACAAGGCCTCGGGGTTGTCCAGCAGCATGAGGCGGTCCTTGCCCGGGAGGTTCTGCTTCAGCTCGGGGCTGTAGTCGCCTTCCAGGTAGCACAGGCGCAGGTTCAGCTGCCACGCCGCGAGTGCCGCGGTCGCGCTCATGACCTTCCGGCCGCCAGTGATGTCGATGACGGCGTTCGGCGTGGCCCGCCCGGCGGCCGAGCCGCCCAGTTTTTCCTTGACGACGCGGTAGATGGAGCGCGGATCGGTCGGCATCACCGATTCGTGCATGAAATCGCTGTGCCGCAGACCGTCTTTTCCTATCAGTTCATCGGCGATGACGTCGATCGAGTTCCGGGACGCTTCGGAACTGATGACCAGGAGGCGCCTGGGACGGAGCAGCTTGAAGGTGAGGATCGTGGTGATGGGCGAGAAGCCGCTCAGGCTGACCAGCAGATCCACCGGCTTCTTCGGTAGGGCGTCGGCGCTGTTCTGTCGGGCCCGCTTGACGATCTCGTCGAACATCTCGGTGAGCTGGAAGATCCGGGCCTGGTCGCCTCGCGACAGGTTCTCCGGCCCGTACGTCTCCTTGCCTTCCAGGATCCGCCGGAGCCGCTCGAGCTTCTCGTCGAATCCGTCCAATACCGCCTCCTTGACCGGCCGTGAATGTCGATCGCCATGGTTTCACCATGAAGCCACGCGCAGTGCGTATTTTCGCACAGAACATCGAGGCGTGCGCTTCGCGCATGTTCCGTGCCATTTCGGAGATGCCGTCAGGCTGCCGGAAGCGGACTGGGGGTCACTGCGGTACGTCGCGCCGGTCGGCCGGGGACGGCTGTTGGCGGGCAAACTCGGCGCCGTAGCGGAAGAAACCGATCTCGACCAGGCCGTGGAGCTCCTACGGCGGCGCTACCCCCGCCTGTGCATCTATTGGGGCGAGTACACCGGCTCCCTTTGGGCCCTGCTGCCTGATCAGCTGGTCGAGGCGAAGACCGCCTTCGACCTCGCCAGACGCCTCGATGCGATCCTTGAGTGCTCCAACACCTGGAGTGTCGGAGACCGCCATGTCCAGTGCGAGAGACCGGCCTCTCGGGCAGCGGACGGGACCTGGGCCATGCCGGAAAGGAAGGCGCCTTCCACAGCAGGTCAGCCCCGACGCATTGTCTCGGCATCACGCCGTCGGCGTAGCAGCCTCCTCCGTCGCGTCCTGGTCAGTTGCCATCGCATCCTGGCAGGACAGTCGAAAGTGGCGGCTCACCCCTGTTGAAGCGCCGCCACGAGGTGGCGGCTTCTTCGCCCCTCGGAGCCGTGACCAGACCTACGGTTGACATGCCGGGGTGAGGTAGAGGGCCGTGACCAGGAGGAACGGCCATGACGGTTAACAGGAACCCGGCCTCCTCAAGGCTTTGCGTGACTCGATCGCCTTCGAGCTTGAGGTTGAGGGCATCGCAGGTAACACCCTCCGAAGCCGCTGGCATCCATCGGGTACCGGAACCCGTACTACTCGGCGTCTCGGCCGAACGTCCTGGCGATGAGGTATACCGCATCCGGGGACGCAATGCCTGCTTGCTGTTCACCAGAGAACTAGCGTCGGCGAGTTGAACGGCGCTTTTGTATTCGAGGAGAGCTAGCCTGTTGGCGGCATCTCGGAGGCCTGAATTCTGCATAACTCTGCGGCAGGCCCCGGCCCGCCGCGACAGTGTAAGGGATCGAGAGTCACGCGCTGGCACATTTGTCCACCGCAGTGATTAGGGGCTGCAAGGTAGGACCGTGTCGCGACACGTTGTGGATTCATGGGAATCCACCGCGCACACTCAAGTGGTGCGGAACCGAGCGCGGTCCTGAACGAGTCGATCGGAGGTGGAGCGACGAGCGACGAGCAGCTCAACCAGCCTCGCAAGCTGCAGCGACGTTCGCAGCTTGGCGGAGGACGTCGACGAGACCGAGAGATGAGGTTCCGAGTTAGCGACCAGGAGTACACGGAAATCCGTGCAGCAGCCCAACGAGCAGGATCCGCCTACGGAACCTTCATCGTCAACACCCTACAGGCTGCCACCCGGCAGAAAAGATTGGGACAGCAGCCGACCGAAGAATTGTGTGAAGAACTACGCGGCATCGCGCGGCAATTGAACCGAATCGGAGTGAGCCTTAATCAGCTGACGCGCATCGCGAACGCGACAGGACAGGCGCCTCGCGAACTGACTGCTGCATTGTTGTATCTGGAGAGCGTCCTACACAGAGTGGACGCATCATCGGTCGAGATCGGTCGGCTCCTACGTTGATCGGCAAGGTGACCCGCGGCCAGGGCGTCGCAAGGCTGCTGTCCTACCTCTACGGCCCTGGTCGCCGCAACGAGCACATCGATCCCCACATCGTCGCGGGTTTCCGACTCCCCATGGCCCTGGAACCCGGCACCGACGCCAGAGGCGACTGGGACTTCCGCCACCTGGTCGGTGTCCTGACCTCCCCGCTCGACACCCTCCGACACACGCCCCTGGCGTTGCCAATCTGGCAGTGCTCGATCCGAGCAGCCCCCGCAGACCGAACCCTGTCGGACGATGAATGGGCTGACATCGCCGAGGAGGTGATGCACCGGACCGGGTTCGCGCCGCGGGGCGATGACGAAGCATGCCGCTGGATCGCAGTGCGGCATGCCGATGACCACATCCACCTCGTCGCCGTCCTGGCGCGCGAGGACGGACGCAACCCCAACGTCCACCGCGACTACTACAAGGTCGCCGACGCCTGTCACCTTGCCGAGAAAGGCTTCGATCTCACCCGAACCGCGCCCGCCGACCGCACAGCAGCACCCCGACCGACCCGAGCCGAGACGGAACTCGCCCACCGCCAGAACTGGCCAGAGCCGCCTCGCACCACCCTCCGCCGTCGGGTAGCCACCGCAGCCGCCGGAGCCGAGAACGAGCGCGACTTCTTCGCCGCGCTCGAGCATGCCGGAGTGCTGGTGAAGGTTCGCCATAGTGCCCGTACACCCGGGGAGATCACCGGTTACGCCGTTGCGCTCCCGCATCACAACAACAAACAGAACCAGCCAGTCTGGTTCTCCGGCGGAAAGCTCGCCCCCAACCTCACGCTCCCCAAACTCCGCAAGGGCTGGTCGGCGCCACAGGAAGGCAACCGCTTCGACCGCCGGCCGTTCGGCGGGGTGGAGCTGACCCACGAGGAGCGATCCGCCGCCTACCAGCAGGCCGCCCGAGCCACCGCGACTGCCACGTGGCAGATGCGCCATATCCAGGACCCGGCCGTCCGCGCCGACGTGGCTGCCGCGACCTCCGACGTCCTGCACGTGACTGCGGCCCTCACAGGCAACCGGGAACTCGCCCGTGCCGCCGACTTCTACGTCAGTGCAGCTCGCGAACCCTACGGACGCCAACCACCCCTGACTCCCTACGGCACGAACCTCCGCACGGCTGCCAGAGCACTGGCACTATCCGGTATCCGAGGACAACGCGGTAACCGTCCCAGCCTCGCCGGCGTCCTATCCCACCTGGTCGTGCAGCTCGCCGCCCTGATCGAGGCGATCGCGGAGCACCGGCAGTTGCAGCAACGCGCTGCCCAGGCAGCTGCTGCACGCAAGGCCGCCGCTCAGCTCAGCAGACTCAGCCGACCAACTCTGCGGCCACCCTCTCCAACGCTGCCACCGACACCACCGAACTACACGGCGGAGCAGAACGCGGCACGCCTCGCTGGGACGGGCTTTCCAATACCCCTCAGCCACCAGCTCGCAGACAGCCCATACCGAATCAGCGCGCCCACGCCAACGCCCCCTGGCCCTCACCGTCGCTGTGGTCCATCGCGGTAACCCGATCACGCAAACCCCGGCGCCACGCCGTCACGGTCGTGGCGCAAAGATCAGCGCCTCTGCATACTAACGGAGCGTAAACAGCGCCAACGATGCGCAAGCAGTGCATTGGTGCAGCGTCCGCGCAGGTGGAGCTGCACCATCTCACGACCGACACGCAAGAGAGGCGAAGCCATGACCGACCACAGCCCCCAAGCGGGCCTCGTATCCACAAGGACACATTCACATGACCGACTACAGGCGGGCTCCCGCTACCGCTCGTAACGACGACCAAACGGTCGATCTCGCGAGCACCCTCTACAAACACGTCCGCCAGCTCAACGGCGCCACGACTGGCCCTCCGAGTCTCACCCTCCCCGGCACCGCGTACGCCGTCCTCGGCAACCTCAGCGCAGCGACCTACGGCCTCGATCAGCTCCTCGTCCAGATCAACCGCTTCTTCCTCCGGGAGCTGCAAGCCGACCGTCTCGGCCACGACCAGGCCGAAGACCTCGCTGACGTCCTGAGCCGTCACGGCCAAGCAGTAGCCGAAGCCAGACAGCACGCCCGAGCTCTCTGCGCGGCCCTCAGCGATGCCCAATCAGCCATCAACGCCGTCCACTCTCGCGCCACCCACGGACGCGAAGCGCCCCCAACCACCGAGGGCAAAACCCGCGTGGACGATGCCGGAGTAGCCGCGGCGGCCAACGACTTCCCCAGACCGATCACCGATCCAACGCTCCACGCACCACCTCCCACCGGCGTTCGAAACCGCTTCACCCACACTCGCCGCGCGAACGCTCCGGAGGCCTGAGTATGGAGCCGATGACCCACGAGGAGCTCGCCGCCCTCCCCACCACAACAACCATCGAGACCGCCGCCCGAGCCCTCGGGCTCGGCCGAACCCGCGCCTACCAGCTCGCCCGCGAGAACCGCTTCCCCTGCAAGGTCATCCGCATAGGCACCACCTACCGAGTAGTCACCGCCGACCTGCAACTCCTCATGGCTAGTACGGGCGGCAGTCCGTAGGGACTTGTCGCAGTGCGCGTACGCGGGCGACCGCTCGCGGGGGATTGATGCCCCTATGGATGTCAAGCCGCCATTGGTGCTGTGGTGCTGTGGCGCTGGGTGAGCGGGTGATGGGCTGGAAGATCTCCCGGCGACGTAGCGTTTGAGGCATCTGGTGGCTTCGCGTCGGGTTTTGCCGTTGGTGCGTAGTTGGACGTAGTCGCGGGCGCGTTGGTCCCAGCGCGGGCGGGACAGGACGATGGTGTGCAGGGCGCAGTTGGCTTGCCGGTCGCCGCTGCGGTTGAGGCGGTGTCGTTGTGTCCCTCCCTGACACGACGCGGACAGCCGCCCGACCGTTCGCGGAGCCGGCGGCCAAGAGCCACTCAAGGGCGCCGCCAGGGGATGGCGGCGACATTGGCTACCTGGGCGGCGATGTGCGCCTGAGCCTTGGCTAACAGTTCGTCGCGGTCGTGGGTGGTCGCACCGTAACTACGGTTTCTACCGGGGTGGACGGTGTCCCATTTGGTGCGCGCGCTCTTGCGGGTTGTGGATCCCTGCTCGTTGCTGCCGAACCCGTTCAGGATGGCGTTCCAGACGGGCTGGTAACCGACGCGCAAGCCGTTCTCTCCCAGGTCGGCGTGGACGTCCGGCATGAGGAGTAAGCGGACCCCGAACTCGGCTGTGGACAAGCCGCCGCCGGCGATCGACCGGGCGTGCCCACGGAGCCTCAGCCAAAGCGGGTTCTTGCTTCGCGCGGCGGTGCCCGTCGCACTGTTGTGCGACAACGCCTGACCGGCGTAGACCGGAACCATGTGGGGCGTCAGCGGTGCGTAGAGCGGGTGACTGTCCCCGGCATAGTAGATCGCGTAGAGGCCGGAGCCCTCGAACCTGGTGATCTCGGGATCGAGGGGCACGAGTGGCTGTCGCTCGAGTTCCCGGCACACGACGGCGGTGATGTTCTTGGTGTCCATCGGGTCGAAGGCCGCAGGTTGGTATTCCGGCATGAAGCGGAGGCTACTCGGTAAGGTTCCCGCCCTTGGCCAGGACCTGCGAGGCGGCGCGATGCCGGAGCCGGTGTGCGCCTATCCACGGGGATCCCGGCGCAAGCGGAGGCGTTCCGGGGGACCATGACCACCGACTGGCGAGCCATCGGTCCGTCCGGGCCGCACGAACGCAAGAACACCTCCCGGCATGCCGAGGCGCGTCGGCCTGCCCGCATATAGTCGACGAGGGCAGCGCCCACGTCCGTGGGCAGCGGCATCCGGTCAACCCTGCCGCCCTTCCCATGGATCACCAGTTCGCCGGATCGCCAGTCGATGTCGTCCAAGCACAACGCGGCCACCTCCCGGGCCCGCAGCCCCATCCGCGCCATCAACATCAGCACCGCGTAGTCCCGGCACCGACCTTGGTGGTCCGGTCACAAGCAGCCAGCAGGATGTTCACCGTGTCGGTGTCAACGCCTGTGGGCAGGGCGCTCATCCGCTAGCCGGTGACCGACGGCACGGCCCCTGCCAGGTCCCGATCGAGGACCTCGGTGACGGACAGATAGCGCAGCAGCGACCGCATCGAGCTGGTCGTGACCTTCATCGACGCGGCCGAATACAGCTGTGATTCCTCGACGATGAAACCGATGACCGCAGCGGCATCCAGCCGCTCCAGCCGCAGCTCACTGTCGACGATCAAGGTCCACTGGAACCGCTGTCAGCCGTCGTCGTCCGTGCTCACTCCCGGCGGACGAGGAGAGAGCTCGCCCTTCCACTACGGTACTGGACGAGATCAAGGTGGTGGGCCGGCCAAACTCCACCTATGCGGCGTCGAGATCTGGCTCCGCAGCCTCCCGCCTTCCGGCGCCCTTTGCAGTGAGCGGCCTTCTCAGACCATGTTCATCCGAAAATACTTTCGGATGAACATGCATGGTCAGCAACTCCGCGGTACGCTTCCAGTATGCTTGAGCAGCGACAAGAGGTGGACCAGGACCGAACCGGCGTCGAGTTGTTCGCTGGCGGTGGCGGGCTGGCCATGGCCGTTCACCGCGCGGGTTTCCGGCCGTTGCTGTTCAATGAGTTCGCCAAACGGGCGTGTGAGACCCTTCGTGCAAACGGAGCGGTCCCGGTGGAGGAGGGGCAGATCCCCCCTATTCCCGCGCCAGGGGAGCCCTGCCCGATTCGAGAGGGCGACATTCGCAAGGTCGACTTCGAGTATCTGAAGGGGTGCGTGGATGTCCTGGCGGGAGGACCTCCGTGTCAGCCGTTCAGTCTGGGTGGCGTCGCCAAGGGTGATGAGGACGAGCGGAACATGTTCCCGGAGATGTTCCGCGCCATCCGGCAGATCGAGCCCAAGGCCGTCATCTGCGAGAACGTCCGCGGACTCCTACGTCCATCGTTCAAGCCGTACTTCGACTACATCCTCCGGGAGCTCGCCTTGCCGTTCGAGGAGCGTGACGAGAGCGTTACGTGGCAAGAGCATGACGCTGTCCTGCGGCGCGTCCTGGACAAGGGAACCGCCTCGGCCGGCCGCCGCTATCGAGTGGTGGTGACCGCAGTCAACGCCGCGGACTACGGTGTCCCCCAGGTCAGAAACCGGATCATTATCGTCGCGTTCCGCGAGGATTTGGGTGTCCACATTGACAAGTTCAAGGAGTTGGTCGAGCCCCGGTACTCCGAACACGCTCTCTTCCGATCGATGATCGAAGGCTCGTACTGGGAGCGCCACCCGAAGGTGCCGAAGAAGGTGCGCGATCGAGTGATGGCGAGGGTACCCAAGGAGATGCCCGTACCAGATGAGACGCTTCCTTGGCGCACTCTGCGCGACGCGATGGCCGGTATCGACGAGCAAAAGCCGCTCCCTCCGATCCCTGCGAAGTATCTCGACCGCAAGGAACGCAACCTCGGTGGCTTCACCGACCATATTGGCTGGCCGAACGCCCGGATCTACCCTGGACACACGCCCAACGAGCTCGATCGACCTGCCAAGACGGTTAAGGCCGGTGTCCACGGTGTGCCAGGAGGTGAGTCGGTAATGCTTCTCGACGACGGAACCCATCGCTACATGTCCGTGCGGGAGACCGCGCGCGTCATGGCCTTCCCCGACGATTGGAAGCTTGCGGGTCCTCGTGGAGAGAAAATGCGTCAACTAGGCAACGCCGTCCCGGTCGCCCTCGGCGAGATCTTCGCCAGAGCCGTCGCCACCGTGCTTCACGACGCGGAGAGCAAGTGACGGATCCAGCACGTGCCACCAAGGCTGGGCTTTGGAAGGACAAGCCACCTCCTGACAAGGCGTGGAAATGTCGGCCTGGACAGAACCGAACCGCCAGTACCGCAGAGCAGGACCGTGCTGCTGGCGGACGTGAACGCCGCCTGGTCGACCTTGGGGATGGCCTGACTGCGTGCGCGTCAGTCGAGCTGAAGCTCTTCGATAAGCGCAGGCGGATCCGTAGCTACTTGAGATGGTCGGACAGGGGGAAGACCAAGAACAAGTACCTGGGCGAGGTCGACAAGGACACCCGCGCCGAGAACCTGGCGGAAGGGTGGAGGCTAGCGGCGGCTAAAGGTCTGGTGCGAGAAGCGCCGGAAACGAAGTCCTGGGCGAGCTCTCCAGCCGTTCGCTCTGTCATGAAGGCGAACCGCGGCCGCGACACCAAGCCGGAACTCGCTCTTCGATCGGCGGTACACGCTCTTGGACTCCGCTACCGCGTCGACCAACGCCCAATCCCTCGGCTTCGTCGTCGCGCTGACCTGGTGTTCGCCACGGCCAAGGTCGCGGTCTTCTCCGATGGCTGCTATTGGCACGGCTGCCCGGATCACTACCGCCCGTCGAAGAATAACAGCGAGTTCTGGAGCGATAAGATCCAAACCAACCATGCCAGAGACCGCGAGACCGACCGGATTCTCGTTGATGAGGGCTGGATCGCGATCAGGGTTTGGGAACACGAGGCCCCGGGCCCAGCAGCCGAGCGGATAGCCGAGGTAGTGCGTTCCAGAAGCGGGTAGCTCTCAGCTCCCGATGCACCACGGTCACTGCTGACGGCTTGTCCCGCCCTGTCCGAGTAAATCGTCCTCCGAGCTCAGCACATGCGACCAACCTGGCCGCCCGGCTGGCGCATCTGCCCGATCCCCGCGGTTAGGTGAATGGGCCCTGCCCGCGCCGCAAGACGCTCAGGCCAGCCCGGATACTCGCACCATCGCTGTCCCCAGCCTGCGTGCGGCACTTTCCACCGTGTCCATCCGCTGCGTGGTCATCGCCGCATCCCCGGAAATTCGGCTAACCTGTTGGGCACCGCCGCCAGAGTCGGCACGGTGAAAGTAGCGGTAGCGGCGGTGAGACCTGTCGGGGTTCACGCACCGGCCGCAACCGGGACATGCACCTGCCAGCCACCCTGGCCGACGAGTAGGTCTTGCCTCATACCCGTCGCCGACAAGACCACCGCCGCGGTCACACCGCCCCTAGAGGGCCAACCCCCATCTCCCGCCTCGATGGCCCCACTCTCATACCTCGTCGCCCTCTTCCTTGGGCGGCCGGTGGATGAGCCGGTGGAAGAACTCGTAGGTGGGGATGCCGAGGGCGAGCGGGACCGCCGCAGGCGGGTAGATATAGGCAAGAACCACTACCACCCCGGTAGTTCCGATGAGGGCCACACGCCGCGGCCAACGCCGTCGGCGGGTTGGCTCTGGTGGGGTTTGACAACCCTCCCGGCAGGAAGGCATGTTCATGAGGCTGACCTCCGGTCGTCATAGCTGCTGGTGGTCGGTCGTTCGGGCGGCCCTCCGCTGCAATCGGAGGGCCGCTTTCCGTTTCTGGTGAGCTGATTTCCATGTCGCCGCGCGAGGATTCGTCTACGTGCCGAGCCGCCCGAAACGGAATCGACACTCTCGGCTGTTCGGAGGTGGGTGTGTTCAAGTTCCACCTTCACTCCGCGACGATGATGAATCCTTACCGCATAATCCTCCCGTGGACTCCGGCGGCCAGGTATCTACTTCTCTTCGGCAGCACAAAGCGACGACGCTGTCCGTGCGGCATAGAGCCACGCCGGTCGCGCGGAGCGCTTATCGAAGTGTCGATCACTTTAGCCACCGCTATCTTAGCGGCACACAGCACCTCCATTCAGGAAAATAGGCAAGCTCCTCCCCTATGTCGACACTGTTCCTCCCCATGCCGCCGATCACTTGCCGCTACCCATAAACCAGGGCCAAGAATATCGAAAAAACGTGAACCTGGAGATGGTGATTTGCTTATTGGTCGCTCCGCGTGTATCCGGGGGGTGCCAGTTTCACGCGTGGAAGATGTGGGTGGCCGGCTCCGCTCCCGCGGGCAATCGTTCAGGCTCGTACGGAAGGATCTCTTTTGCCTGGGAGTTCGGGCGGCACGGTCATGGGGAGGGAATCCCTCTACTCATCGTGGGATGGAGGCGCTCCCGCACCGGGCAGGCGTCGGCGCGACAGGCGTGTCGCAAGTAGGCGGTCCCCTCCCGCAGGCGCAACACGATCGCCAAGAGGCAGTTGTGAGTCAGCCCCATGGTGGTGGCGTGCACGCGGAGGCTGGATATCTGCGCGGCGCTGGTGTTACGGGTGATCGATAGCCTGCCAGGTGGGTCGAGCGGGGTGGCGGTCATGGCCGGGTCGAAGGGGTCGATCAGTTCGGTTAGGTCGAAGGCACGAGCCATGGGAGCCTGGCGCAGACCCAGATACCAAGTGATCCAGCGATGGATGATCACTCCACTGCCGCGCAGAAGATCGGCGTCGATCGTGAGGGTGAAGGCCAAAATCGCGCCGGCGGTGTCGAGCGCGACGTGACTGGGACGAGTGGGTTCCCTGTCCTCTAGTGGGGCGGCGCCCCGCTCGACGAGGTCGACTCTGCCGTCGGCGGTGATTCCGACGCGGTCGTCGATTAGGCACTGGGTGACACGGGAGAGGCTGACGGGATAGCGGCGCTGGGTCTCGTGGATGAGGCGGCGCTTGGAGATGGGGCCGAGTTCGGTGATGACGTCCAGGACGGCGTCGATGGCGGTGCCGTAGTGGGCGGTTTTATCGTGCGGCCATTCAGTCAGGCCCCAGGTACCTTCAGGGCGAATCAGACGAAAGCGGCCATCCCGGCGCAGTGACTCGCGGACGGCTCGCCGTTCCCCGCCGACCGCGTCGGCGATGTCTTCGACAGTGCGAGGACTGCCCTGCTCGGCGAGCCACAGGTAGGCGACGTCGCGGCCCCGCGCGTTGCGACTGACCCATGCGCCATCGTCGTTTTGGACAAGGGGACTCTTGTCGTGGGAGGCGATCTCTTCGATCGGTAGTGCGTCGGGGATCCCGAGGGCGGCGCCACGGAAGCGGAGTTCAGCGGGACGGTAGGGGGCGTTAGCGGCGAGTTCGCTCAGGAGTGTGGCGAGCAACTTGGGCTCGCGAGTCCAGAAAGCGCGCTGGACGCCGGCCCAGGTGCGGGGGTGCTGAAACCCGAGGGCGTGCAGCAAAGCGTAGCGGGCCGCTCCGCCGGGATCGGGGAAGATCTCGGCGAGGGCATGGTCGGCGACGGCGGCGGCGTCATGGAACAGTTCATCGAGCTGGTCGCGCCAGGTCTCCTCGATGCTCTGGGCGATCATGAGCAGGGACTGGCCAGCGTCCCGGATAAGCTGGCGAGCGCGTTCGCGGGTGAGGTAATGGGCGCGGCCGATCGCCTCAAGGGTCTGGTCGCGGTGGCGGCGGACGAGCATGTCGCGTGCGCGGGGGTCCATACTCGCCCATGCCACCTGGAACCAGTGGGGGATGTCGGCCTGTGGGGCCGGAGGTTCGGGCATTAGACACCTTCCACATGGACCACTTGCAAGCCGCAGCGCTGTCCGACCCGCAGGTGGAACGCCTTGACATCCTCAGGGACGGGCTTCTCGAAGGACGCGGCAACGCACAGGATCCAGGGGGTGGAGGCACCGTCGGCCTGTTCCTTGAGCGCGGCCCAAACCAGGTGTTTAAAATGGTTGTAGTCGTCCACCCAGGCGAAGATCGCCTCCTCTCCTTCGTCGCTATAGACGCGCAAGCGAAGGGGTTTGATCGCCATGGTGTCCATGTCGGCGTCCCAGCCGTCTCCGAGGGCACTGGTGATCAGGTCGGTGACGGCAGCGCTGGGGTTGGGGACATGCTTGGCGAAGTTGCCGACGCCGAAGCGGGCGCGGGCGAACTCCTTCATAGGACCGTCCTTGATCCAGACCCTGGCCTGCTCAACGGGCACGAACTCGGTGAGGCGCCCGCCGATCTGAGGGTCTTGGACCCATTGGTTGTACATCTCCGTGCGCTGCTGGAGGCTGAGGCTAGGCCAGTGAACCTTCTCGGCCTGTTCGAACAGCAGGGCGACGACCTTGTCTTGAAGTTCTTTGCTGATGGCCATGTAGGTCCTCCTAGAGTGCTGGGGGAAATTGCAGGCGAACCTCATCGGCGGCGGTCTCCAAGCTCGCGGCGTCCTGGATCCAGTGGTCGAGCAAGGTTCCGGCGGTCTCATCGTTGAATTCGACGCGGGAGCCGGAGGGCAGGCGGAGCCGTAGGTGCTCGGCTTCGACGGCCTCCAGCGAGCGCTTGAGATCCAAGGTGGCGGCGACGCGCCGGATGTCGGTCACGAAGTCCAACACCTTGAGGGCCTTCTTTCCCGGGCTGAGCCGCAGACCGCGTCCGAGTTGCTGTACGAAGATGCGTCTGCTGTGAGTGACGCGTAGGAAGGCGATCAGGTTGACGTCAGGGACATCGACGCCTTCGTTGAAGACGTCGACACAGGTGATGATGGGGATGCGGCCGAGGCGAAACTCATTGAGCAGGATCTGCCGGCGCTGGCGTGGCAGGCCGCTGTGCAGAAATGATGCGCGGCGCCAGGCGCTATCCGACAACGAAAACAGGGTGGCGACACGCTCGGCGTGTTCGATGGTCTGACAGAACACGATGGCCCGCGGGTCTGGGGTGGCGCGCCACGTCTGGCGGAACTGTTCGACGATCTCTTCGTCGCGCTGGGGCAAGAACAACGCACGGTTGAGTTCCTTGATGGAGTAACCGTGCTCGCTGGCCTTGCGGACCATCTCCCAGTCAAGATTGTCGACGAAGAGACGGTAGTCGACGGCGGACAGGTGTCCTTGCGCCATTCCCTCGGCGATACCCATACGCAGACTGGGGCGGCCGAACCGTGAGGTGATGTCGAACTTGTCGCCACGCCAAGGGGTTGCCGTCACACCGAATTGGTGAGCATCGCAGCACAGATCCAGCAGATCCGCGAATCTTCCGTTGTCGCCGACGTGATGGGTCTCGTCGATCATGACGAGGCTGGGCCGCCATCCGGCACGGACCACGCCCAAGACCGATTCGACGGTGCCGACCAAGACACCGTTGTGGGCGGGAGCCTTGGTCTCGCCCGTGACGAGCTGGGTGGAGACGGATTTGTCCAGGTGCCGCCACAGAGCGCGTTCGAGCTGCTGGACCAATTCCTTCATATGCGCGACGACCAGGACCTGGGCGGTGGGGTCGGCGGTCAAGTACCGGCGGATGACCTCACCGCCGATGACGGTCTTACCGAGTCCGGTCGCCAAGACGAGCAGCGCTCGGCCGTGGGACTTCAGGTCGGCCGAGATCGCGTCGGCGGCGGCGAGTTGGTAGTCGCGCAGTTGGTAACGCGCGGGGACACGTTCGGGCATCCGTTCGAAAATGGCGGCCAGGGTGGGGCCGTCCCACGCTGAGATCTTGACGCCGATGGCCTCGAGTGCGGCGCGGCGTTCCTGCGCGGCCTTAGTGAGGCCGGTGTTGGTGACCAGGACCGCCTTGTCAGCGCCATAGCGGGTACGGGCCCGCTCCAGATCGTCGACGCCCTGGCGGTCCACGGGCCGGTTGGCCGACCATTTGCATTGAAAGACCCATTGTTCGCGGTTGCGGACAGCGAGCAGGTCGGCACCGCCGTCGCCGGCTCCGTCCACGATGCGCACATCGACGAAGCCCAGGTGCCACAGCGTGCGTTCCAGGGCGTGAGGTAGGCCCCGGGGCCCACCGTCGAGCAGTGCTTGGAGGGATAGGAAGCCGTCGGTCATGCCTCGGCCACCAGTTCGTCGGCCAGCAGTTGGATGCTGAGCCGGGTGCGCTGCAACTGCTGGGGGCCGCGCTCGGCGGTGAAACTGAGGAGGGTGGCGATGTCGTTGAGGTAGCCGGAGACTTTGGCGACACTGAGGCGGCGTGCCGAGAGAGAGGACACCGAGGCGTAGGGGCCGGCGAACACGTGGCCATCCATGAACGCCTTGGGCCATTCTTCCAAAAGCCTGACTACGAACAAGGGGGGCGCGTAGAGCAAGAACTCCCCGGTTTGGCCGAGCGCCTGGGTGTGAGTGACCTGCCCGTTAGCGATCATCTCGTTCTCGGTGGCGGTGAGCTCGTCGGGCGACAGATACTGAAATGCGCGACCAGGGTCGGCGTCGATCCGCAGGGCCATCATCCGGCGGACGTCGCTGAGCAGTTCGCGGGCTTGGGCGAAGACCACGTCCATCCGGGGGGCGAGGTCGAGCAGGCAGTGCGCGCGCAGCAACGCGATCAGTTGAGCGTGAGTAAGGTCGCTCTCCGCCTTGACCTTCATTACTGTGGCGATCTCGACGAGCAGGAGTTCGGTGGGGTCGGCGCCCAGCTTGGCGAAGACCTCGTGGGCGGGGTCGACGAAAGCGGTGCCGGTGCCGCCGGGACCTTGGACCAGTAGCACGGGGGTGGGCTGGGCCGCCGTGTCGCACAGTGCGACCGTGGATAGCCTGCGGGTTTCGACGCGCAGGTCACCGACGCGAGGGATCCCGAAGTCGCGGGTGAGTTCGGGGACGATAGTGGAGTCGGCGCGGTAGCGGGCGATCCGTTCCTGGAAGGTCTCCTTGGCGGGCTTGACAGCGGGAGGTTCCGGCACACTTGCCGGCGCCTGGCCGGTGAGGGACGCGGCGTCGGAGGTGACCCCAGACGTATCGGACTCGCCAATGGCAACGCCGAGCGCATCTAGCACCGCCGCCTCATCGGGCTTGTATGGGGCGGCGCCCTCGGCCTTGGCGAGCTTGGCGGCCTTGCTGAGTTCCTCGTGGTTGACGACGGCGTCCCACCATCGTTGGTCGTCCTGATAGTCGGCGTCGCCTCGGTGGAACAGCTGTGCCCAGCGGCGGGTCTCGTCGTGAATGGGGCCCTTGCCGTCGCCGGGAATCAGGCAGCGCAGCCCGGCGGCGTTGCGGCGGTAACCCCGATATAGCTGGGCTAGCGGGCTGTCGTTGACTGGGTAACCCAGTCGTTTGGCCTTCTCGGGCTGCATGGGTCCTACGCCCCGCAGGTAGTCGATGGTCGCTCGCCAGCCGCGGTCGCTGTATTCAAAGGCGTTCTTTTGGTAAGTGACAGGAACGTGGTCGAGATGGATCTCCCCGATAAGTCGACCGCCCTGGTTGGCCAATTCGATCGGGTACTCGGTATCCACAGCGCCGGTGGCCGGGTCGTTGGGGTTCTTCCAGTCGAACAGGCGCTTGTCCCACTGGAGGATCTTGCGGCCGTTGCGTAGGAAGTCGATCCCGAACTCGCGCTTGTGTAGGTGCCGCTGGACGCCGAGCCAGCCATGGATGCGGCGTTCGCGTAGGGTGAGTCGGTCGCCGCCGCACTGCTCGCATGTGCCCTTGTCTGGAACCTGCCAGTTTCCACAGTTGGTACAGGCCTCGGCGGGGTCAAAGGTTTCGTCGATGGCGATGTAGGCCGGGATCCGTTCGGCGGAGGCTCCATGCCCGAAGGTCACGGCACGATCGTCGCCCCACCGACAGTGCAGCCGAGGTCTGACTCGCTGGCCTTGCACCCACAGTTCGAAGGGCTTGTTGTCCAGGATCCAGGAGTAGGTGCGTCCCAGGGTCTCGCGCAGGTTGCTGGCGTTGCGGCGCAGCCAGTCCGCGCGGTCGGGGTGCAGGCCGCTGATCTCGATGCGGGTCCCGTGCTCGTTGGGGTCGGTCTTTGACTCTTCGATGTCCTGGGCCTCGAAGTCATCGCCGATCCGATCCAGGTCGATCTCCACGCCGATCCACCGGTCGTCGCCGCGCCGAGTGGTCAGCACCCGGGTACGGCGCCCCAGCCGGGCGGTGCTGACGTTGAAGCCCATGCCGAACAAGCCAAGCTTGTCGAAGCGGTCATTGCTGGACCAGCCAGCGCGGACCGACTGCTCTAGCGTGTCGTAGCTCATGCCGCGCCCGGTGTCGGAGACCTTCACGACCGCGTCAGCGAGCTTGGCTTTGGGGCTGGGCAGCGACACGGAGACCTTGAAGCCTCCCGCCCAGGGGATGCCGTCGCGCTCGATCTCGGAGAAGTCGTCCAGAGCGTTGTCCACCAGTTCGGCGATGCACTGCCATTCGTCGAATTCGATCTCTCCCAGCATCCGCAGGATGCGAGAGGACGGCGTGATCTTCATCGGTCCCCTATCGCCCATACTTCGGTGAACACCCAACGACCCGGCGTCACGTGGCCGCCGGGCGAGGTGATCAAGCTGACATTAATGGTAGGTGCGGACGCTGGTCCGCAGTGGCAATACTTGCTTATTCGTACAATCTGTGTTACAGAAAGTAATGTCTCACTCGTGTCTCGTGCCGGTGAGCTCTTCCGCGGGACCTTCACATCGCCCGGAAGAGGAGACGTGGATTTGGCATAGGCGTTCGAGCCATGTGGTGGCAGTGCTGGCTACGAACGCCTGCACGCGTCCCCGATCCGTTCGGTGGGTGCCGTCCGGAGCCCAATGCGCGCCGGATCATAGATGCAGGCCTGGTGCGGCAAGGCCGCAAAGGTGGCGGCCCACCGCCATCCAGTCAACTACGCCACCGAGTCAACGAGGTGCTGGCGGGGTGGATGCTGCGGTCCAGTCCGGCCCGCTTCGGCACTGATCCGATCAGGTGATCGTCACTAAGGCCTACTGGCGGTGGAGCTTCGTGGTCTTCACCGTCCTTGCTTTCGGTGGCAGCCAGGTCCGCGAGGCCTGCGCCACAGGTGTCGACCGGATCGATTGGACGGGCAGTGCGCTGTTCGTCGCGGCGCTGGCATTGCTGATGTTCGCGCTCCCGGAGGCGCCGACCCTCGGCTGGCAGCACCCGGTCATCGTGCTTACCGGGGTCGCCGGCTTGGCGGCCCTGATCATCTTCGGCATCGTGCGGCGGCGCAGTACCGCACTGGTACTGGCGCCCGCCCTGGTCGCCAACTGCGGTTTCCTGGGGTGGAGTCTGGCCACGCTGACGACTTCCATCGGCTTCCTCGGGGGGCTGGTCTTCCTCCCCACCTACCTGCAGGCGGCGGCTGGCCTCACGCCTGCGGCGGCAGGGGTGACGATGCAGCTGCTGACCGTCCCCGTGCTGATCACGCCCACGGTCGCCGTGACCCTGATGAACAAGGGCGCCCCCGCCCTGCTACTGATCATGATCGCCCTGCTGCTGGTCGTGGCCGGGAACCTGTGGCTGGTGAGGTTGCACGCTGACGATGCGGTCGTGACGGTCGCGGCGCCTCTGGTGATGATCGCGTGGGCATGGGAGCGTCCTTCGGAATCACCGACGGGCGGCCATGGCGCTGGTGGATGGTGACACGGTTGGCATGGCTGCCGGGTTCCTCAACCCCCTGCGGGGAGCGGCCGAGGCACTGGTGATCGCCGCCTAGAGCGCCTCCCTCGTCGGCCTCCTCACCTCCCGGCTCGGCGATGCCGCCCGCGCCGCCGAGGTCGGCGCCGGCCGCCTCACGGGCGGAGCCGAAGGAATGCAGTTGGACGCCTTCACCTGGTCCTGGCGAGTGGCCCAGGCGGGTGTCGGTCTGTCCTGCCTGGCCTTGTCGGTCGCTGTCGGTGCCCTGATCCACGGCCGAGCTGCGGCTCCCGCGGCACCACCTGAGCAGCATTTCTCCGACCCGAGCAGGAGCAGCGCCGTGCACGCCAGCCCAGACGATCACCTCACGATCGGCGAGGTCATCCGCCGGACCGGCGTGTCGGCCTCAACCCTGCACTTGTCGGCGGCCAACGTCCATGACAGCCAGGCGCTCAAGCCGCTGGTGATGGCATTGCCGGCGATCCGGTCCCGGCGGGGGCCGCGCCGGCGCAGGCCGGTCAAGATCCGCGCTGACCAGGCTCACAACTCGCCGAGCATCTGACCTGGCTGCGCAGACGCGAGACTGTCCCGCAGATCGCCTGAGCGGGCGTCGAATCGAGCGAACGCCTGGGTCGCCACCGCTAGGTGATCGAACGGACGCTGGCCTGGCCGTTCGGCTACCGGCGCCTGACCGTCCGCTGCGAACGCGACAGCCGCCTGTTCAACGCCTTCCTCGTTCTCGCAGCCGCCATCACCTGCTACAAGAAGCTCGTGAAACTCGCCACGTAAGACACGTTCTTACGCCCGTCCGGGCGCTGTCAGATCTCGGTCACTGTGCTCGTTGGGGCTCCGCAGCCGCCCGAACTTGAGCTGGTGGGTGATGTGCCATCGATTGGTCAGCACCCGGAATCCGGCCGAAGCTGCGGTTTAGATGAGGTGTCGGAGGGCTGAGATTTGGCCACGGGGTGATGGTGCGTGACCCTGGGTGTTGCGGGGTCGCGTTCAGGGGCGGGGTCAAACGAGGGTCAAACGATCAAGAGGCCGGATTCCCTGTCTGGGAACCGGCCTCTGACCTGGCGGTTTCTGTCGGGGTGGCGGGATTTGAACCCACGACCTCTTCGTCCCGAACGAAGCGCGCTGCCAAGCTGCGCTACACCCCGGTGGTGGCTGCCCGGGAGTCGTACGTGCCTCCCGGCGCCTCGTCCACTCTAGCGGATGGCGGAGGGTGGTGCGTCCCGATTAACGGGGGACCAGGGTGAGGAGGGACGCTTCGGGCGGGCAGCAGAAGCGGATGGGGGCCGTCGGGGAGGTGCCGAGGCCTGCGGAGACGTGCAGCCAGGAGTCGCGGTGGCGGTGCAGGCCCTTGACGCGGGGACGGTCGATGCCGCAGTTGGTGGCCAGGGCGCCGTAGAAGGGGACGCAGACCTGGCCGCCGTGGGTGTGGCCGGCGAGGAGGAGGTCGTAGCCGTCGGTGGAGAAGCGGTCGAGGTTGCGGGGCTCCGGGGAGTGCATGACGCCGAGGTGGACGTCGGCCTGGGGGTCGACGGGGCCGGCGATCTTGTCGTAGCGGTCGCGGTTGATGTGGGAGTCGTCGATCCCGCCGAACTCGACGTCGAGCTCGCCGACCTTGAGGCGGCCGATGCGGTTGTTGAGGTCGAGCCAGCCCGCGGCCTGGAGGGAGGAGCCGAGCTCGCGGTACGGGAGGTCGGGCTCGCGGCGGCGCTTCTTGTAGTCGGCCTGGCTCGTCCGCCAGACGTAGCGCAGCGGGTTCTTGAAGATCGGCGAGTAGAGGTCGTTCGAGCCGTACACGAAGGCGCCGGGGCGGTCCAGGAGGGGGCCGAGGGCGTCCAGGAACGGTCCGATGGCGTCGCGGTGGGAGAGCGTGTCGCCGGTGTTGATCACCAGGTCGGGTTCCAGGGCGTCCAGGGAACGGACCCAGCTGATCAGGTGCTTGCGGCCCGGGGTGAGGTGCGCGTCGGAGATGTGCAGGATCTTGACGGAGGGGCGGTCGGGGGGCAGCACCGGCACGTCGAAGCGGCGCAGCCGGAACCAGTTCCGCTCGATGACGGACGCGTATCCGAACGTGGCCGCGCCCGCACCCGCCAGTCCCAGAGGTACGGCGTAGAGCTTTCGCACGGTTCTCCCTCCAAGGGCCCAAACCCGACGCCTCATATGGTCCCAGAACCGGGCAGTGCCGCGTAACGCCTGGGACGCCGCCGGTCGGCGCGGCGTAAACATGTGGGAGTCGGTGGGTCGTACGGGCATGATTGTGGCCATGAGTGCCCTGAAGGAGAAGCTGGAAACCGACCTTTCCACCGCGATGAAGGCCCGTGACGAACTGCGGCTGCGCACGTTGCGGATGGTTCTCACCGCGGTGAAGAACGAGGAGGTGTCCGGCAAGCAGTCCCGCGAGCTCTCGGACGAGGACATCGTCAAGGTGCTCGCCCGGGAGGCCAAGAAGCGCCGCGAGGCCGCGACCGCGTTCGAGGAGGCCGGTCGTACGGAGCAGGCGCGGGCGGAGCGGGACGAGGGCGTTGTACTGGACGACTACCTGCCCGCGCAGCTCGGGGACGAGGAGCTGGTGGCGCTGGTCACGGCCGCGATCGCCGAGACGGGGGCCGAGGGTCCGCGGGCGATGGGGCAGGTCATGAAGGTCGTGAACCCGAAGGTGGCGGGGCGCGCCGAGGGCGGCCGGGTGGCCGCGGAGGTCAAGCGCCAGCTGGCCGGGAAGTGAGGAAGGGCGCCCCCGGCCGGGGGCGCCCTTCGTTCAGTCTTGCCAGGGCCAGCGGAAACCGTCGTCGCCTGGACGGGGTTCGGCTCCGCCCCTGCCGCCGCGGCCGTTGCTGATGTAGAGGATCACCGTGGTGCCGGGGCTGACCTCGCCCCCGCCCGGGGGCGAGGTGGAGGCGACCGAGCCCTTGGGCGCTTCGGAACGGATCGGGCGCGGTGAGACGCGTACCTGGAGCTCGGCGGCCTTGAGCCGGGCCGTGGCGGCGCCGACGGTCATGCCCTTCAGGTCGGGGACCCGGATCGTGTCGCCGAAGTTGTTGGTCGGCCGGGCGAATCCGGGGGCGGGCTTGCCCGCCAGCGCGTTCTGCATGCTCTGCTGCCACATCGCGCCGGGGATGCCGGCTCCGAAGACCCCGTACACCTTGTACTTCCAGGGCCCGCGGAAGTCGTAGTAGGCGGTGGCGGCGGCCATGTTCGGGGTGTGGCCCGCGAACAGGGCGCAGGTGTGCGCCTCACAGGTACCGGTCTTGGCGGCGGCGGGACGGCCGATGCCGCGCCCTCTGGCCGTGCCCTGGCTCAGCGTGCCCTGCATGATGCTGTTGACCTTGTCGGCCACGTCCTCGCTCACCGCCTGGTGGCAGTCCTGCTTGGGCAGCTTGACCGGCTGGCCCTCGGGGCTGACGATTTCGCTGATCGACTTGGGCGAGCAGTACTTGCCGCGCGCGGCGATGCCCGCGTACGCGGCGGCCAGGCTCACCATGTCGACCTCGTTCGCCCCGAGCACCTGGGACGGAACGGGCGCGAGCGCGTTGCCGTCGGAGCGCTTCATGCCGAACTTCTCGGCCATCTTGACCGAGTCGCAGACCCCGACCCGCTTCTCCAGCGCAGCGTAGAACGTGTTGACCGAGTGCCAGGTACCGGTCTTGAGGTTGAAGTTGCCCTTCTCGCTGTCACCGGCGTTGGAGACGGTCCAGGGTCCGCCGCCGCCCAGCATTTCGTTCTTGTACTTCTTGCCGCCGTACGTGCCGGTGTACTTGCAGGGCTGGAAGCCGGAGATGGTCGCCGTCTCCGGCGAGTTGATGGTGGTGTTGACCGGGATGCCCTCGTCGAGCGCGGCGAGCAGCGTGAAGACCTTGAACGTCGAGCCCGCGGAGACGCCGGTACCGCCGCCGTGCGCGGAGTTGGCCGGCAGGTTGATGGTGGTACGGCCCTTGCCCTCGCCGAACCGCTTGCTCAGCCCGATGGCCCGGACGTTGCCGGTGCCCGGCTCGACCATCGCCTCCGCGCCGACCCGGTTGCCGGCCGGGGGAACGGCCGAACGCAGCGCCTTGTCGACGGCGTTCTGGGCCTTCATGTCGAGCGTGGTGCGGATCGTGTAGCCGCCGCGATTGAGCTTCTTGACGATGTCCTGCTGCTGCTTCGGCTTGAGCTGCCAGTACTTGCCACCGGACAGGGCCTGCAGCGCGTCGTACTTCGCGTACTCGCAGAAGTACGGTGCCTTGCTCGTCTCGCAGCCGCCCTGCGGCTGGGTCTCGTTGAGCTCGATGGGCTTGGCGGCGGCCGCGTCAGCCTGTGCCTTGGTGACGTGCCCCAGTTGCGCCATCCGGTAGAGAACGGTGTCGCGCCGCTCACGGGCGGCTTTGGGGTTACGTGTGGGGTCGAACGCGGTGGGGTTCTGGGTGATGCCCGCGAGCAGGGCGGACTGCTCGAGGGCGAGCTTGTTGGCGGGCTTGCTGAAGTAGCGCTTGGACGCCGCCTGCACGCCGTAGGCGCCGCCGCCGAAGTAAGCGATGTTGAGGTAGCCCTCAAGGATCTGGTTCTTGGTCATGCGCTGCTCGACGTCAAGCGCGTAGCGCAGCTCGCGGAGCTTGCGGCCGACCGTGGGGGCGGTGGCGTCGAGGTACTCCTCGTCGGTCTTGGCGCTGTCGACGAGGAGGTTCTTGACGTACTGCTGCGTCAGGGTCGAGCCGCCCTGGGTCTGCTCCGAGTTGGCGTTCGTCGCCAGCGCGCGGATCGTCCCCTTGAGGTCGAGCGCACCGTGCTCGAAGAAGCGCGAGTCCTCGATGTCGATGATCGCCTGCCGCATCACCGGATCGACCTGGTCGAGCCGGACCGACTCGCGGTACTTGTCGAAGAACCGGGCGATCTCCTTGCCGTTGACGTCGTACATCACCGTCTTCTCCGACGGTGGCGACGTCTTGAGCTCGCCCTCCATGTCCTCGAAGTTGTTGGCGGCGTCACGCGCGGTCATCCCGGCGCTGCCGACTCCGGGCAGCGCGATGAGCGCGACCAGCACGCCCGCGGCGACCCCGGCACCGAGCAGACGGAAGAGGGTGACGATGGCCTGCCGCCGATTCTCTTTGACACCGTGCACGCGCTCTAGGGTACGCGTGGATGACCAGTGCATACGGGACAGGCGACCCAAGCTGGGCATAACGCGCCGCCTGTTCGTGCCCCCACATCCCTGGGCTGAGCTGTGGATACGTCGGTACGACGGGGGCCGGCAAGGGGCCGATCACCGGATTCTCCGGCGCGCCGGGCCGGTGGTGCGGGACGATGGCGTCCCGGCGGCGGCGAGACCGCAGACCGAACGATCCTCGGTTTGCTGACAACCACGGGTACGGCTCGGACGTCAACTAGAGATAACTAGTCCGTTCCGGCGGTATGGCCCCGGAGGGCTATATCGAGAATGGGCCCATCGGGGTCTGTTGAATCCCCCCTCGCTTCCGTAAGTTCTTCCCCACGGCTTTCGTTTGCCGGCCCGACGACCGCGCCCGTCTGGCCAAGGAGCGCAAATCGACACAGACCCTGGGGAGTGGGGCCAAGATGTGGATCACGGATTGGACCGCCCGCGCCGCCTGTCGTAACGCGGATCCAGACGCCCTGTTCGTGCAGGGAGCGGCGCAGAACCGAGCCAAGCTCATCTGCCGCGGCTGCCCGGTGCGCACGGAGTGTCTTGCCGACGCCCTCGACAACCGCATCGAGTTCGGCGTCTGGGGCGGCATGACAGAGCGCGAGCGGCGAGCCCTGATGAGGCGGCGCCCAGATGTGCGCTCATGGCGTGACCTGCTGGAGACCGCCAAGGAGGAGTACGAGCGTACGGTCGAGCCCGACGAGAGTGAACTCGTCGCCAGCTGACCGGACCTTCCTGAAGCGGACACCGGCCCGGGGCAAGGCACGACGCCCATGGCCGACCGGCAAAGTTTCATGGTCTTGACGAACGGCCGCAGGCCCGAACCCCTTCACCGGGTGTCGGGCCTGCGGCCGTTTCGGCATCGATCACCCGCCGCGATATCGGTCACCCGATTCCTGTGAACTAGCCGATCCCTAATCCCGTTGGCCGGATCCGGCCAACGCCCCATCGTTTAGTCCAAGGTGACCGTTTGATCCACTTTTGGTGAGGCGATGCGCGGGATCACCGCCGTGCCGCTCGCTTCCGTTGACTCGTGGCGTGTTCGCCTCTGGCCATGTCGTTTTAGGCGAACACGCCACGAGTCAACGCCCCGGGCACGCGGTGAACGTGGGCCAGCCCGCCTGCTCAGGTGGTGCGCGCCCCAGGCGTTGCGAGCGCGTCCGAAGGCAGGTTCGAGCGAAGCGAGAACCTGATCGCGGAGCGAGCCGCCAGGCGAGTTCGGAGCGATGCCAGCGCGAGCCGCTTTCGCGACAAGCGACGAGCGCTAGCGAGGAGCGCCGCTCGCGGAAGCAACAGACACGGCCAGATCGGCGCCTACGCGGCGGAGGCCTTCCAGGTCGTGGACGTCTTCGGCCTGGGCCGGTACGGCCGTGGTCGGGACCGTGGGGTGCGCGGACGCGAAGTGCTCGCGCAGGCGTTCCTCACGGGCGGCCAGCTGCATGCGGCCGGTGTGCATGCGCAGCAGGGCGGCCGTCAGGGTGTGCTCGCCGCGTTCCTCGAGGGTCTCGGCGGCGGCCTGGCTGCGGGCGGCGGACAGGGCGTCGCCGGTGGACTCGTGGACGCGGTTGACGACCAGGCCGGCGAGCGGCATGCGTTCCTCGGCGAGGCGCTCCACGAAGTACGAGGCCTCGCGGAGGGCGTCGGGCTCGGGGGCGGCGACCACGAGGAACGCGGTGCCCGGGGTCTGCAGGAGCTGGAAGGTCTTCTCGGCGCGTTCGCGGAAGCCGCCGAACATCGTGTCGAAGGCGGCCACGAACGTCTGGACGTCGCGCAGCAGCTGGACGCCCAGGACCTTGTTGATGACGCCGGTGAACATGCCGAAGCCGGCGCTGAGCACCTTGACGCCGAGCCGGCCGCCGGTCTTGGCCGGGGCGGCGAGGATCTTCATGAAGCGGCCGTCGAGGAAGCGGCCCATCCGTTCGGGGGCGTCCAGGAAGTCCAGGGCGTTCCGGGACGGCGGGGTGTCGACGATGATCAGGTCCCAGGCGCCGGACCGGTGCAGCTGGCCGAGCTTCTCCATCGCCATGTACTCCTGCGTGCCGGACAGGCTGGAGGACAGCGACTGGTAGAAGGGGTTGGCCAGGATCTGCCTGGCCCGGTCGGGGTCGGCGTGCGCCTCGACGATCTCGTCGAACGTGCGCTTCATGTCGAGCATCATGGCGTGCAGTTCGCCGTCGCCGTCGATCTCGATCCGGCGCGGGTTGTTGTCCAGCTCGGACAGGCCCATCGACTGGGCGAGCCGGCGGGCCGGGTCGACGGTCAGGACGACGACGTCACGGCCGCGCTCGGCGGCGCGCACGCCGAGGGCCGCGGCGGTGGTCGTCTTGCCGACGCCGCCGGAGCCGCAACACACGATGATCTTCGTACGGGGGTCGTCGAGCAGCGCGTCCACGTCCAGGGCGGGCGGGGTCTTACCGCTCAGGCTCTTGCCGCCCGGGGTCTTGCCGCCCGTGGTCTGGCCGCTCGGGGTCTTGCCGGTGGGGCTCATCTCAGGCGGCCTCTTCCGTTCGCCTCCGGGTGCCGGCGGGCCGGCCGCCCCGTTCCTGCGTTCCATCGCCGGTGGGCGGGCTCGTGCCGCGCCGTCCGGACGAGTTCCAGCTCACGCCGCGCGGGGTGCCCGCGTTCATGCCGCGCTGTATGCCCATGCCCATGCCCATGCCCATGCTCATGCCGCGCCCTGGGCCCGCAGTGACTCGGCCAGGTCGTACAGGCCGGCGAGGTCCATGCCGTCCGACAGCAGCGGGAGGGTGTAGCGGGGCCGGTCGATCTTCTCGAGTTGTTCCTTCTCGCGGCGCTGCAGAGCGGTACGGCGGGCGTGCTCGGTGGCCTCGGCGGACAGTGCGGCGGCGATCGACTCGGCGTCGTGCTCCAGGCCGGCGGCCTTGACGCCGCGGACGATGCCGTCCAGGTCCAGGGTGCCCTCGGCGGCCGCGGCCAGATCGTCGGCGGCCAGCATCGGCGGATGCTCCATGTTGATCATGATGCCGCCGACGGGCAGCCCGACCTCGGTCAGATCGTGGACGCCGTCGGTCGTCTCCTGGACCGGCATCTCCTCCAGGAGCGTGACGAAGTGGACGGCCGTCTCGGGGCTGCGCACCACCCGCATGACCGTGTCGGCGTGGTTGCGGACCGGTCCCACCTTGGCGAGGCCGGAGACCTCGTCGTTGACGTTCAGGAACTTGGTGATCCGGCCGGTGGGCGGGGCGTCCATGACGACGGCGTCGTACACGAACGAGCCGTCCTTCTCGCGGCGCCGCACGGCCTCGCTGGTCTTGCCGGTGAGGATCACGTCGCGCAGCCCGGGGGCGATGGTGGTGACGAAGTCGACCACGCCCAGCTTGGACATCGCCTTGCCGGCGCGCTTGAGGCTGTAGAACATCTCGAGGTACTCGAGCAGCGCCTCTTCGGTGTCGATGGCGAGCGCGTACACCTCACCGCCGTCCGGGGCGACCGCGACCTTGCGTTCCTCGTACGGCAGCGGCGGGCAGTCGAAGAGCTGGGCGATCCCCTGGCGTCCCTCGACCTCCACCAGCAGCACCTTGCGGCCACCGGCGGCCAGCGCCAGCGCCAGGGCGGCGGCGACCGTGGTCTTGCCCGTACCGCCCTTGCCCGTGACCACATGGAGGCGTACGCCGTCCCAGTCGGTGTCTCTCGCACTCACCCGATCGACCATATCGTTCGCTCGGCAAGGACTTGAGAGCGCGCCCTCCCTCATGCAAGTGATTCCTGACACGGTGTTCCCGCTCTTACGGAACGTGACGCGCTGGACCGTTGTTTCGGCCGTGCCCGCGGGGTTAGCTGGAAAACATACGCCCGGTCGCCGGGCCGGGCCTCCTGGGCCCCGTTACGGGCTCAGCTCACCCTGGTGTGAAGGAGCCGTGATGGAAGTGGGCCTCATCCTCATCGTCCTCGTCATCCTCGCCCTGATCGGCGTGGCGGCGTCCGTACGGGTCGTCCAGCAGTTCGAGCACGGGATCGTCTTCCGGTTCGGCCAGGTGCAGCGGGGCGGCGACCTGCGCTCCGGCGCGGTACGGCGGCCCGGCCTGACGTTCATCGTCCCGATCATGGAACGGATGCAGAAGGTCAACCAGCAGACCGTCACGATGAACGTGCCGGCGCAGGAAGGGATCACCCAGGACAACGTGAGCGTCCGGGTGGACGCCGTCGTCTACTTCCGGGTGATCGACCCGGTGAAGGCGATCGTGAACGTGCAGAACTACGGCTACGCGGTGTCCCAGATCGGGCAGACGTCGCTGCGCTCGGTCATCGGGCAGACCGACATGCAGGAGCTGCTCGGCGAGCGGGAGAAGATCAACCTCCGGCTGCGCGGGATCATGGACGAGATCACCGACGCGCCCTGGGGGGTCCGGATCGAACGGGTCGAGATCAAGGACGTCTCGCTGCCCGAGGGCATGAAGCGCTCGATGGCCCGGCAGGCCGAGGCCGAGCGGGAGCGGCGGGCCCGGATCATCACCGCCGACGGCGAGTTCCAGGCGTCCAAGCGGCTGGCCGCGGCGGCCGAGATCATGTCGCAGGACCCGGGCGCGCTCCAGCTCCGGCTGCTGCAGACGGTCGTCGAGGTGTCCGCCGAGAAGAACAGCACGCTGGTCATGCCGCTGCCGGTCGAGCTGCTCAGGTTCTTCGACCGGATGACCGGCGACGGTCCGGGCGGGAAGACCGAGCGCGCCGAGGCCGACAAGCCCGGTCTCGGTGAACGGCTCGCCAAGGCCGAGCAGGAGCTGGCCAAGGCCGCCGAGCAGCCCTCGCCGCTCGATCCGGCCGAGACCGTCCCGCCGGTGATCGGGCTGGACGAGCCGAAGCGGAGCAAGGACAAGGACCCGCGCGGCCTCGCCTCCGGCGACCAGCGGCCACCGGAGAGCGAGTCCTGACCCGCGTCCGGAGCTCCAGGCCTGACCCGCGTCCGGAGCCCCGAGGCCTGACCTGGGGTACAGGACCTCGTGGCTAGTCGCCCGCTGCCGTTGGCGTGGTGGTGAGATCGCTAGGCTGGGTGGCATGACGAAGTGGGAGTACGCGACCGTTCCGCTGCTGGTGCACGCGACCAAGCAGATCCTTGACAACTGGGGCCAGGACGGGTGGGAGCTCGTCACGGTGCTGCCGGGGCCGAACCCCGAGAACCTCGTGGCCTACTTCAAGCGCGAGTTGGAGAAGTGAGCCCGGTATGAGCACCCCTGAGGAGCGCATCCGGGAACTGGGGCTGGAGCTGCCCGAGCCCGTCGCGCCGCTGGCGTCGTACGTGCCCACGAGGCGGACCGGCTCGCTGGTCTACACCTCGGGGCAGGTCCCGTTCGTCAAGGGCGAGCTGCACGTGCTGGGCAAGGTGGGCGCGGAGGTCACCCTGGAGCAGGGGGCCGAGCAGGCCGCGATCTGCGCGCTCAACTGCGTGGCGGCCCTCAAGTCCGAGCTCGGCGAGCTGTCGCGGGTCGTACGGATCGTCAAGGTCCTCGGGTTCGTGGCCAGCGCGCCGGACTTCTACGGCCAGCCGAAGGTGATCAACGGGGCCAGCGATCTGCTGGCCGAGATCTTCGGCGACGCCGGGGTGCACGCCCGCAGCGCGGTGGGCGTCTCGGTGCTGCCGAACAACGTCCCGGTCGAGGTGGAGCTGATCGCCGAGGTCTCCTGACCGGCGCGTCCACCCCACCGGGCCGCCGGCGCGTCCACCCCGCCTGACCGGGCGTCCCGCGCGGGTGACCGGCCGGCCGTACCCTTGACGGAATGGCATTCGGTATGCCCGAATTGGCCGTCATGAGGATCACGCGGTGGGGTGGACGATGGTGAACGGTTTGAAGCTGCCCCAGAGTTTCCGGGAGCGGCTGGAGGAGATGCGGGCGGGCCGGCTCGAGCCGGTGCCCGCACGGCACGCGGCGACCGTCGTCGTGCTGCGCGACCACGACGAGCACGGGCTGCAGGCCTTCATGCTCCGCCGGGTCGCCTCCATGGCCTTCGCCCCCGGCGCGTACGTCTTCCCCGGCGGGTCCGTCGACCCCCGGGACGGCGAGATCGCGCCCGGCTGGTCCGGTCCGTCCCCCGCCGAGTGGGGCAAGGCGTTCAACGCCGACGAGACGCTGGCGCGCGAGCTGGTGTGCGCGGCGGTACGCGAGACGTTCGAGGAGACGCTGGTCCTGCTGGCGGGCCCCACCGGCGGGACGGTCGTGGACGACACCCGCGGCGACGACTGGGAAGCCGACCGGCAGGCGCTGCTGGACCGGTCCCAGTCGTTCGGCCAGTTCCTGGAGCGCCGCGGCCTCGTGTTGCGCTCGGACCTGCTGCGCCCGTGGACGCACTGGATCACCCCGGCGATCGAGCCCAAGCGGTACGACACCCGGTTCTTCGTGGCGGGGATGCCGGCCGGGCAGCGGGCCAGGGACGTCAGCACCGAGGCCGACCAGGTGGCGTGGGTCCGTCCCGCCGAGGGGCTCGAACGGGCCGCCGCGGGCGAGTGGTTCCTGATGCCGCCGACCCTGGCGACGCTGTCCGAGCTGGCCGGGTACGAGACGGTCGCCGACGTGCTGGCCGCGCCCCGCGAGATCGTGGTGCACGAGCCGATCGCGGAGGTCATCGACGACGAGGTCTACCTGATCCTGCCGAAGGGCACCGAGAAGTTCTATCCGGGAGGCTGAGCCGGATGCCCCCGCGCCGCCGTGGCCCGTCCCCGTCCCATGTCGCCATGCGCTGGCTGGCGGGGACGTCCGCGCTGCGCCATCTGGACCGGCTCGGCCGCTGGAACCCGGCCCGCAGCCAAGATCGGCGGTTGGGCAGTATGGGGGACATGAGCGACATTGACGGGATGGGCACGGAACGGGCGCGATGCTGGTTGGCGCCCAACCCCTCCGAGATGACCCTGACCGGGACCAACACGTGGGTCATCGGCGAGCCCGGCGCCGAGGAGGTCGTGGTCGTCGACCCCGGGCCCAAGGACGGCGTCCACCTCCGCCGCGTGGTGGACGGGATCACGGCCTCAGGCCGCAGGGTCGGCCTGATCCTGCTCACGCACGGGCATCCCGACCATTCGGCCGGGGCCGCGAAGTTCTCCGGACTCGCGGTCGCGGCGGCGGGCGGTCGCGGGACCGTGCCCGTACGGGCGCTGGATCCCCGCCACCGGCTCGGCGACGAGGGGCTGGGCGAGGGGGACGTGGTCACCACCGGCGGCCTGGAGCTGCGGATCATGGAGACCCCGGGCCACTCCGACGACTCGCTGACGTTCTGGCTCCCGGCCGACCG
The DNA here is from genome assembly GCF_044326315.1 of Actinomadura sp. 9N407. Classification (NCBI taxonomy): domain Bacteria; kingdom Bacillati; phylum Actinomycetota; class Actinomycetes; order Streptosporangiales; family Thermomonosporaceae; genus Actinomadura; species Actinomadura sp. 9N407. The sequence goes on from NZ_JBIRAW010000020.1 coordinate 106,430, forward strand.
TGCCGTACTGACCGGCGACTCGGTGCTCGGGTACGGGACGACGATCGTCGAGGGCAGGCTCGGCGACTACCTGACCTCGCTCGACCGGCTCCGGGCGTTCTCCGAGGAGCGCGAGGCCGCCACGATCCTGCCGGGCCACGGCCCCAAGCTGGACGACCCGATCGGCGTGCTCGACTACTACATCACCCACCGGCGCGAGCGCCTGACGCAGGTCGAAGCCGCCCTCGCGGCAGGGGCCCGTACAGCCAAGGACGTGGTCGCGACCGTTTACGCGGACGTGGACAAGTCGCTGTGGGGCGCCGCCGAGAAGTCCGTCCAGTCGCAGATGGAGTACCTCGAGGAACGCTCGTGAGGGCGTGTCGGGCGTGAGGGGACTGCGGCGGCCACCAGGGGGAGCCGTCGGGCCGCCGCGATGAAGCCGGGGTCGAGGGGGACGGGGCCGCCTGGGCCCCCGGGGGTCACTTGGAGCGCTTGCGGAGCCGTTCGATGTCGAGGATGACCACAGCGCGCGCCTCGATCCGCAGCCAGTTGCGCTGCGCGAAGTCGGCCAGGGCCTTGTTGACGGTCTCCCGGGAGGCGCCGACGAGCTGCGCCAGCTCCTCCTGGGTGAGGTCGTGGTGCACGTGCAGCCCCGCCTCGGACGGCTGCCCGAACCGTTCGGCCAGGTCGAGCAGCTGCTTGGCGACCCGCCCGGGAACGTCGGTGAACACCAGGTCGGCCATGACGTCGTTGGTCCGGCGCAGCCGCTGGGCCAGCGCGCGCAGCAACTGGACGGCCACCTCGGGGTGACCGGTCAGCCAGGGACGCAGATCGTCGTGGCCGAGCCCGGCCAGCCGGCACTCGGTCACCGCGATCGCGCTGGCGGTGCGCGGGCGCGGGTCGAACAGCGACAGCTCGCCGAACATCTCGCTCGGGCCGAGCACGCTGAGCAGGTTCTCCCTGCCGTCCGGCGCGGCCCGGGTCAGCTTGATCTTGCCGTCCAGGACGACATAGAGACGATCACCCGTCTCCCCCTCGTTGAAGAGCGTCTGGCCACGTGCCAGCCGCACCTCGGTCACGTTGGCGCGCAGCGCCTTGGCGCCCTGCTCGTCGAGTGCCTCGAACAGCGGGGCCCTACTCAGAACGTCCACGTCGCGGTCGGTCACGCTTCTCCTCCTCGAACACCTTCATGCTTAGTGTGACGTACGTCCCACCGCGTACGTGAGGGTAGGCCCCGCGGCGCGCCGTACGACGGCGGCGGAGGACGTACCCTTGCCCACGTGCCTCGCAACGGTAGCCCCGCCTCCGTGACGGCGCCCCGCAAGCCCCGGCCCCGGGCGGAGACGCGCCTCGCCCTGGTCCGCCGTGCCCGGCGGATCAACCGCGAGCTCGCCGCGCTCTACCCCGACGCGCACTGCGAGCTGGACTTCACCAGTCCGCTCGAACTGCTGGTCGCCACGATCCTGTCCGCCCAGTGTACGGACCGGCGGGTGAACGCGGTCACACCGGCTCTCTTCGCCCGGTATCGGTCGGCCGAGGACTACGCCGCCGCGGATCGCGACGAACTCGAACGGCTGATCCAGTCGACCGGATTCTTCCGGGCCAAGACCAACAATATTATGAAACTAGGCCATGACCTGTGCGAACGCTTCGGCGGGGAGGTCCCGGGCACCCTGAGCGACCTCGTCACGCTGGCGGGCGTCGGCCGGAAGACCGCCAATGTCGTGCTCGGCAACGCGTTCGACGTCCCCGGGATCACGGTCGACACCCACTTCGGGCGGCTCGCCCGGCGGTTCGGCTGGACGGACGAGACCGACCCGGTGAAGGTCGAGCGGATCGTCGGCGAGCTGATCCCGCGCAAGGACTGGACGATGCTGTCGCACCGGCTGATCTGGCACGGCCGCCGGATCTGCCATGCCCGCCGTCCCGCCTGCGGTGCCTGCCCGCTGGCCCGGCTGTGTCCCTCGTACGGCGAGGGCCCGACCGACGAGGCCGTGGCCGGGAAGCTGGTCAAGGAGGGCCCGTTCTCGTGACCGCACCGGGCGCACCGGGCGCGGCGGCCGGCTCCGCCGGAGCTGCCGGGGCTTGCGGGACGGGCCGGGCGGCCGGTGCGGTTCGGGTGGCGCGGGAAGGTTCGGCGGCGTGGCGGAGTTGGGTAAAGGCGTGACCGACATCCCCTCAACTCATCCCCTCTGGCTGGACCGCTTCTGTACGGCCGCCCCTCGGATCACCGTGCCGCCGTTCCTGCGGCCGGAGCCCGATGCGCGCGCCGCGGCGGTCCTGATCCTTTTCGGCGAGGGCCCCGGGGGACCGGACATCCTGCTCACCGAACGCGCCGCCACTCTCAGCAGCCACGCCGGGCAGCCCGCGTTCCCGGGCGGCCGCATCGACCCCGAGGACGGCGGCCCGGTGGACGCCGCACTCCGCGAGGCCTGGGAAGAGGCCGGGGTGCAGCCCGCGGGCGTCCACGTCCTGAATACGCTCCCCGAGCTTTACCTGTCGCGCAGCCGCCACCGGGTGACGCCGGTGGCCGCCTGGTGGCGCGAGCCGTCCGACATCGCCCCCGGCCACCCCGGCGAGGTCGCCACGGTGGCCCGGGTACCGATCGCCGAACTGGTCGACCCCGCCAACCGGATGATGGTGCGGCACCCGTCCGGGATGACGCTCGGCCCTGCCTTCCAGGTACGCGACATGCTCGTCTGGGGATTCACGGCGGGCCTGCTGATCCAGGTGCTCGACGCCGGAGGCTGGAACCGTCCCTGGGACACCGCTCGCGTCGAGGACCTGCCGGCCAAGGTGCTCGATCTCGCCTCCCGTGACTGAACGAGCCGTACGGGCCGGCTGAACGAGCCGGACGGGCGTGCGAACCGGGCCGTCCGGGGTGGTCTTGATCACGTGAACGTGCGGTTTGGCGTGTCGCGGCCGGTAATCGGGGGGACCGCGTGGACGGTCGCGGTACGTCCGTGAACCGTCCGCATCCGCCCGGTGACCGGCGATCTCGTACCGTACGCGGACGGGAGCCGTCGCGCATCGCACCCGACGGCTAGATATGGACGCACAATCTGGTACACCGAGGGGACGTGCGCAACGGTCCCCGCGCTATACGGTGAAGCGGTGCTGGGCGACCACCTTCTGGACCTGATTCTGCTCGTGCTCGTCGTGCTGTTCGCGGTCTCGGGCTACCGGCAGGGCTTCATCGTGAGCCTGCTGAGCTTCGGTGGCTTCGTCGGCGGGGGCGTCATCGGCGTGCTCATCGCGCCGCCGATCGCCGAGGCCGCCGTGGACGGCGCCGCGCAGCAGGCGCTGCTGGCGATCGTGATCGCGTTCCTGTCCGCGACCCTCGGGCAGCTGATCGCGTCCTCGCTGGGCGCCGTGCTGCGCAACCGGGTGACCGGCGACAACGCCCGCGCGGTCGACGCCGCCGGGGGCTCGGTGATCAGCGCGCTGTCGCTGCTGATCGTCGCGTGGTTCTTCGGCACGCTGGTGGCCAACTCCGAGTTCCGGCCGGTCCGGACGCAGGTCAAGGCCTCAACGATCATCAACGGCATCAACGACATGATGCCGTCGCAGGCGCAGACCTGGTTCGCCTCGTTCCAGGGGTTCGTCAAGAGCAGCGAGTTCCCGCAGGTCTTCAACGGCCTGGGCGGCGAGTCGGTCGTCGAGGTGCCGCCGCCGGACGACGCGATCCTGGACACCCCGGCGCTGCAGGCGGCCAAGCGCAGCATCGTCAAGGTCGTCAGCACCGCCCCGCAGTGCCAGCGCAAGATCGAGGGCACCGGGTTCGTGTACGCCAAGGACCGCGTGATGACCAACGCGCACGTGGTGGCGGGCGCCCGCGGGCAGTCCGTGATCGCCTCGCTGAGCGGCTCGCGCGACCGGGGCCGGGTCGTCCTGTACGACCCCAAGCGCGACATCGCCGTGCTGCACGTGCCGGGGCTGGACGCGCCGCCGCTGAAGTTCTCCGGGCCCGCCCGGGTCCGGGACGACGCGATCATCGCCGGCTTCCCCAAGAACCATCCGTTCACCGCGAGCGCCGCCCGGATCCGCGCCCGGCAGACGGCCAAGGGACCGGACATCTACCACGCCGGCCAGGTCAGCCGCGAGATCTACGCGATCCGCGGCACGGTCGAGCCCGGCAACTCCGGCGGCCCGCTGCTCGCCCGCGACGGCAGCGTCTTCGGCGTGATCTTCGCGGCGGCCCTGGACGCCCCGTCCACCGGCTACGCGCTCACCGCCGAGGAGGTGGGCCCGGACGCCCGCGCGGGCGCCGGCGCCACCACCCCCGTCTCCACGCAGAGCTGCTCCGACTGACCCGGCCCTCACGTTGACTCGTGGCGTGTTCGCCTCCACGGGCGACGCCAGAGGCGAACACGCCACGAGTCAACGAGGAGAGCGCCCGGTTCGGGTGAGGCGTAGGGAGATGGCCAGGTTCGGCCCATCTTCGGCGTGCGCGGCGATGCGGCGGGCTTCCGTGACGATCCCGTCGGCGTCGATGCCGTACGGAGCGTCGGCCGAGTGGGCCGCTATGCGGTCGGCGGCCCGTTCCAGTAGCGCTTGTGCGCCACGTGCGTTGCCGCGCCGTACGTGAGTGATCCCGACCGCGACCTGGGCGAGGCCACGCCACAGTTCCCGTTCGGTCTCCGGTGCGTCCTTCCACGCGGCTTCGAGCACTTCGTGCGCGTGGAACGGCCTGTCCTCGTCCAGCAGCCGCTGGGCCTCCACCAGAGCCTCTGTAGGAGTCACGGAGAGGTCTTCGGGCATCGTGGGTATCCCGCTCGTGCCCCGGGGCAGTGGGCGCCCGTAGGCGTCGCGCGGCCGAGCGTTGCGCGGCCGCCCTGATTCATCGCGATCCCGCATGGCCCCATTGTCGTTCAACGGGAGAGGCGGGCCGCGTCCAGGGGGCGTTCAGGAGTCCAGGGGTGTTCAGAAGGAAGCCGGCTCAGCGCTCCGGTTCGGGATCCTTCAGCCAGCCGAGGAGTTGCGTGTCGAACGCGCGCGGGCGCTCCTGGTGGGGGAAGTGACCGGCGCCGTCGATGAGCTTCCATCGGTACGGGGCCTCCACGTACCGGCCGGATCCCTGGGCGCTGGCCGGGAGGATGCACGGGTCCAGGGAGCCGTGCAGTTGGAGCGTGGGCACCTGGATGGGGGTACGCATGCGGTGCGCGTAGCGGATGCCGTCGGGACGCGGCTGCGACCGGACGAACCACCGGTGGTACTCAAGGGCGCAGTGGATCGTGCCGGGGATCTGCATGGCGTCGCGTACGAGACGCTCGGTCTTCTCATCGGGCCAGCCGGGACCAGACCACTCGTGCAGGAGCCGCCCCAGGAACGCGGCGTCGTTCCGTATGAGACGGCGTTCGGGCAAGCTCGGGACCTGGTAGCTGAAGATGTGCCGTGTCGCCCAGCCCTGCCCCCTCGGATTGCTCCGGATGGCCTGGCGCATGCGCAGCGGATGGGGCGCGCTCACTACGGCGAGACGCTGGACGACCTTCGGGTGGTAGACCGCCATCGTCCAAGCGAGCAGGCCGCCCCAGTCGTGACCCACGACAATGGCGTTCGCCTCCCCCAGCGCGCGTACGAGCCCCGCCGCGTCACCGGCCAGGGTGACCAGGTCGTACCCGCGGGGAGGCTTGTCGCTGCCCCCGTACCCGCGCAGGTCCACCGCGGCGACCCGGTAGCCCGCGGCGGACAGCGACACCAGCTGGTTGTGCCACGACCACCAGAACTCCGGGAAGCCGTGCAGCAGCAGCACGAGAGGGCCCTCGCCGGCCTCCGCGACATGGAAACGGGTGCCTCCGGCGCTGACCGTCCGATGGATCCAGGGTCCGTCGACTTCGACGACGGACGAGGCGTGCCCGGCCATGGCCCCTCAGTCCGTGAGCGCGGGGGTGTCGGAGCCGCCGCGGCGGCGCAGCGCGGTGAAGTCGTCCTTCAGGGTCTTGCGGGTCCGCTTCGCTCCCTCGATCTTCTTGATCCGCAGGTAGCCGATCCCGATCAGCGCCAGCGCCAGCAGCAGGTAGACGCCCGCGACGATGAGGAACGCGGCCCAGTGCCAGATGCCCAGCGCGACCAGGCCGTACGCGGCGGCGATCGACAGCAGGATGACGATCAGGCCGGCGATCAGGCCGGCGACGCCGAACATCACACCGCCCAGCGCGGCCTTCTTGGCATCGCCCTTGAGTTCCGTCTTGGCCAGGTCGATCTCCGCCCTGACCAGGTCAGAGACGTTGCTCGACGCCAGCGCGACCAGCTCACCGAGTGACTTGTCCTCGATGCGCTCGCCCGGCAGTGCCTCGGCCATATCGCTCTCTCCTTCCAGGCCCCGGCGTTCGGGACGGGCCTCACAGCCTGTCAGCCGGGCGATCGATCGGGCCACCCGGTCTCATCATCGATGATCCGGGCGTGCCATTGCACGTTCGCCCGGCACGTGCTCCGGCACCCGTGCTCCGGCACCCGTGTTCCGCCCGGGTCAGCCGACCAAGGCGGCGGTGGCCCCCCGCCGTCCCCGGCTCCGGAAGATGATGGTGGCGCCCACCGAGGCGATCAGGCTCGCGATCAGGACCGCTGTCGTCACTCTCTCGAATTGTGCCGGATCGGTATAGGCCAAACCGCCGATCAGCAGTGAAACCGTGAAACCGACCCCGGCGAGCAACCCGACGCCCGCGAGGTCGCGCCAGTGCAGCTCGTCCCCCAGCGTCGCCAGCCCGAACCGTACGGCCAGCCAGGCGCCGCCGAAGACGCCCACGAACTTACCGATCACCAGCCCGGCGATCACCCCGAGGGCCACCCGGTCGGTGAACACGTCGCCCATCCCGGACACGCTCAGCGTCACCCCGGCCGAAAGGAACGCGAAGACGGGCACGCACACCCCGGCGGAGAAGGGCCGGATGACGTGGTCGGCACGTTCGGCGTTGGTGGGCCGCCCGTCGGGCGTCTCCTTCGGGGAGGTGAGCATGCCGAGGGCCACACCGGCGACGGTCGCGTGGATGCCGCTCTTGTGCATGGCCGCCCACGCCAGAAGGGCCAGCGGCACGTACACCCAGGGGGAACGGACGCCCTTGGCCTGGAGCACCCCGTACAGCGCGATGAGCAGGACACCGACCACCAGCGTGATGAGCTTCAACTGGTCCGTGTAGAACAACGCGATGATGCCGATGGCGATGAGGTCGTCCACGACGGCGAGCGTCAGGAGGAACGCACGTAGTGGCGCGGGGCACGACGAGAACGTGACCGCCAGGACCGCGAGCGCGAACGCGATGTCGGTGGCCGTCGGAATGGCCCACCCTTGGAGGGCTCCAGGTTCACCTGCGCTCACCGCGAGGAAAATGGCCGCGGGCACCACGACCCCTGCGACGGCCGCGAGCACCGGTAGTGCGGCGTCCCGGGGGTTGCGCAGCTCACCATGGGTGAGTTCTTCGCGTAGTTCCAGGCCGGCGATGTAGAAGAAGACCGCCAGCAACCCGCCCGAGGCGAAGTGCGCCACGTCCATGTGCCCGAGGTGCAGCCACTCTGGGGCCACCTCGAACGTGCGCAACGAGGCGTACGCGTCCGCCCAGGGAGTGTTGGCCCAGACCAGGGCCGCGACCGTGGCGGCGAGCATGATGACGCCGCCGACCGTTTCGGTACGGAGCGCGTGGGCCACCTGGCGGCTGTAGCGGAGCGTTGGGCGGACAGGCCAAGTGGCGGCGGGGCGCGGCATGGGACTCCCGGTGGGTCGGACGGCGGGCATGGCCATGGCCGAGCCGTACCGGGTAAAACGGGACGTCTCGGCTCACCGCCGACCAGACTTCCCGGCACACCAGTCACAAATAATACCGGAACTACCCAAAACGACCGGACGGCCGCCCCCCAGGACGGCCGTCCGATACCCGTTCTCGTTCCGTGAAATCCCGCCTCAGCCCTCGGGCTACTCGGATTTGGCGCTGGGCAGCTTCGCCGAGATGAGATCCATCACCGTGCTGTCGGCCAGCGTGGTGACGTCCCCGATGCTGCGGTTCTCCGCCACATCGCGCAGCAGCCGCCGCATGATCTTGCCGGACCGGGTCTTGGGCAGCTCCGGAACGATCATGATCTGGCGCGGCTTGGCGATCGGGCCGAGCGTCTTGGAGACGTGCTCGCGCAACTCCTTGAGGAAGTCCTCGCCCTCCACGCCCCCCGCGCCGCCGCGCGGGATCACGAACGACACGATGGCCTGCCCCGTCACCGGGTCGGTCGCGCCCACCACGGCCGCCTCGGCCACCTTCGGGTGCGACACCAGCGCCGACTCCACCTCAGTGGTGGAGATGTTGTGGCCCGACACCAGCATGACGTCGTCGACCCGGCCGAGCAGCCACAGATCGCCGTCGGCGTCCTTCTTCGCCCCGTCACCGGCGAAGTACAGCCCCTTGAAGCGCGACCAGTAGGTCTTGACGTAGCGCTCGTCGTCGCCCCAGATGGTGCGCAGCATGCCCGGCCACGGCTCCTTGACCACCAGGAAGCCGCCGCCACCGTCCGGTACCGACTGCCCTTGGTCGTCCACCACGTCCGCCACGATCCCCGGCAGCGACCGCATCGCCGCCCCGGGCTTGCCCTCCGTCACGCCCGGCAGCGGGCTGATCATGATGCCGCCGGTCTCGGTCTGCCACCACGTGTCCACCACCGGGGCACGGCCGCCGCCGATGTTCTCGCGGTACCAGACGTACGCCTCGGGGTTGATGGGCTCGCCCACACTGCCGAGAACGCGCAGCGACGACAGGTCGAACTCCGCCGGGAACTCGTCGCCCCACTTCATGCAGGTACGGATCGCGGTGGGGGCGGTGTAGAAGATGGACACCTTGTACTTCTGGATGACCTCCCACCAGCGGCCCTTGTGCGGGGTGTCGGGGGTGCCCTCGTACAGGACGCTGGTCGCGCCGTTGGCGAGCGGCCCGTACACGATGTACGAGTGCCCGGTCACCCAGCCGATGTCGGCCGAGCACCAGTAGACGTCGTCCTCGGGCTTCAGGTCGAACACCGCGTGGTGGGTGTACGCCACTTGGGTGAGGTATCCACCCGTGGTGTGCAGGATGCCCTTGGGGTTACCCGTCGTACCGGACGTGTAGAGGATGTACAGCGGGTGCTCGGCGTCGTGCGCCTCCGCCTTGTGCTCCTCGCTCTGCCGCTCCACCAGGTCGTCCCACCACACGTCGCGCTCATGGGTGACGACCTCTCCGCCGGTACGGCGGACGACCACCACGTGGTCGATCGACGGGGTGCCCTCGACGGCCTCGTCCACGATCGACTTCAGGTCCGACGGCTTTCCCTTGCGGTAACCGCCGTCCGCGGTGACGACCACCTTGGCCTCGGCGTCGTTGATGCGGGTCTTGAGCGCGTCCGCGGAGAAGCCGCCGAACACCACCGAGTGGGTCGCCCCGATGCGCGCGCACGCGAGCATCGAGATCGGCAGCTCCGGAATCATCGGAAGGTAGATGGCGACCCGGTCGCCCTTGCGCACGCCCAGCTCCAGCAGAGCGTTCGCCGTCTTGTTCACCTCGCGCTGCAGATCGGCGTAGGTGATGGTTCGGCCGTCGCCGGGCTCGCCTTCCCAATGGAAGGCGACCTTGGCGCCCTTACCGGCCTCCACATGACGGTCCACGCAGTTGTACGCCACGTTCAGTTCGCCGCCGACGAACCATTTGGCGAACGGCGGGTTGCTCCAGTCGAGCACCTCGTCCCAGGGCTTGGCCCAGGACAGCCGTTCCGCCTGCCGCGCCCAGAAGGCGGGCCTGTCCGCGGCGGCCTCCTCGTACGCGTCGGCCTTGACGTTCGCGGACGCCGCGAGGTCGGCGGGAGGTGGGAAGCGCCGGGTCTCCTGCAGCAGGTTCGACAGTGTTTCCTTGCTCTGACTCAACGCATACTCCTTGCTTGCGAGAGGAAGGCGCCCGGTGAGCCCACTTCACCAGGGAAGTTGCCAACTCACAAGGCACCCGGCGCTTTGGATGCTAGACGGTGAGCGTTCCCGGCCCGGTGGCAAGCGAACACGGGCGACCGCATAGGGTCGGGCGCGTGACCGACGCCCTTCTCCAAGTAGCGAATCTGCCCGGAGTGGCCGAGGCGGTGGCGGATGCCCGTACCGCCGTGGACCGGCTTCTGGGCCACCGCATCCTCCGCCGGCGCAGCGCCGAAGTCTCCACCGAATCCGCGTTGCGGGGCGCGCGCGCCACCGCCGTGCTGGAAGGCGCCTCGGTCACTCTGGAAGAGCTGCGCACCACGGAGAATCCAGCGGATCCGATCGTCCAGGGAGCCCTGCGGGTCTCCGCGGAGCTCGGCTCCCTGGCGGAGACCTGGCGGCAGGCCCCTCGCCAGGTCCTGGCCCGCCTCCATGTACTGGTCGCCGCGGACGCCGTCGACAGCGAAGAACTGGGCCGTCCCCGTTCCGACCAAGCGGTCAAGGACGTCCTGGGCTTGGGCGACCCTCCGTCAACGGCGGAGGTGGCGCGCCGCCTGGACATGCTGAGCGGCCTGCTCACCGGCCCGACCAAGGCCCCCGCCATCGTCGTCGCGGCCATCGTGCACGGCGAGCTGCTGACCCTGCGCCCGTTCGGCTGGGGCGACGGCATCGTGGCCCGTGCCGCCGAACGCCTCACACTGGTCGCTCGCGGACTGGACCCCAAGTCCCTGACCGCACCAGAGGTCGGCCACGCCGAACTCGCCGGCGGCTACGTCAGCGCCCTGCGCGCCTACGCGTCCGGTGACCCGGATGGCGTCTCCACTTGGATCCGCCACTGTGCCGACGCGGCCGCCGCCGCTGCCCGCGACTCCCAGGCCATCTGCGAAGCGCTGCTCCGCGGCTGAGGGCCAGGGTCGCCTACGGCGGCCGCGACTTCGTCCTTTCCAAAAGGTAAGCACGCAGGCGGCGCCACGCCGTCGTGACCTCGCGGGGTCCGTTGTGATGCGGGAATGTGACCGGCAGTGCCCGGGCATAGCGAACGGCGCCCCTCGTATGGGACGCCGTCGCCAGTCACGTCACACCGGGTTACCAAGCGTGCGCCTCAAATTCGTAGGACCGGGACAAGCCCGTCGCTACGCGCCTCCCGCGGCTGGTCGCGCGTGGGTACCTGGCTGCCGTGCTCGGACACTTGGTCCGTAACTCCTGTCTACGCCTCATATGCCCAGTTGACAAGCCCCGATAAGTAAAGGGGCCGTGGCAAAGCCCGCCCGCCCCGTCCGGACGCCCGCCACCGCGGCATACCATTCGGGAGATACCGGAGCATCCCCGGCACATCCCAGAATCGATCACGCAGTGTGATCGATTCTTTATGTCGGCGATCTCGTCCCGTGCCGGAATGATCTTTAGATCTCCGGTACGCTCCCAACCTCGCCCACGGCTTTCCCGCTGGTTCTCCGGCGGGGTGGCGAAGGGCCTGCGGCGTCGCGTCACTCCCCGGGTGGGATCCTGTTCACCAGGTGAGAAAAAACGTGACCTGCCAGGCGACTTCGCCGCTCGACGGAAGTCTCGGCGATCAGGCAGCATATGTTGTATCTGCCTACACTGGAGACAGTGACTTTGCCTCTCCTATAGATCAAACTGGCGCCCGGCTTAGTGCGATCTCCCCCCGAGTCTTTCTTGGGAAACGGGCCGGCTCTACCCCCCCGGAGCCGGACCGTTCGGCGACCCCCGCTATCCCCCCCCCGGCGGGGGTCGCCCAGACGTAGCGCGGTCGGGTGGTGGCGCGACAGCCCCGCCACCCGACCGCCTCGTTTCCGGGGGCGGCGCCCGGATACCGGAATCGCCGGGTGATCGTCGCCTGCCGGGGCGAGTTATCCACAGTTCCGGAATCCCCTTCCGGCCCTCTCGGCGTTCCGCGCATGGTGGTGCTTCCAGACGGCGGGAGGCACGATGACCATCGCGGCCATGATCGCGACCGACGACCCTTCGATCACCGATGAGCTGCTGCGGCTGGCGGCCGCCGCGGACGTCGAGATCGAGCTCGTCCACGAGGCCGAGCACGCGCGGCGGAACTGGCACTGGCCGTCGCTCATCCTCGTCGGCGGCGACCTCGCCGAGGCGATCGCCTCGGACACGCCCGACCGGCGCCCGGGCGTGGCCGTGGTGGCCGCGCCCGGCGACACCACCGACCACTACCGCCGGGCCGTCGAGATCGGCGCACAGGACGTCGTCCGGCTCCCGGACGACGAGACCTGGCTCATCGACGCCCTGGCCGCCGCCGCCGAACCGGCCGAGGGCTGGGGCACCACGGTCTGCGTGCTCGGCGCCACGGGCGGCGCCGGCGCCAGCGTCCTGTCCGCCGCCCTCGGCCTCACGGCGGCCGGCGGCGGCCTGCGCACGCTGCTCGTCGACGGCGACCCGATCGGCGGAGGACTCGACCTCGTCCTGGGCCTCGAGGAGCAGCAGGGAGCGCGCTGGCCGCATTTCGCCGAGCGGCACGGCCGCCTCAGCGCGGCCAACCTCTACGAGGCGCTGCCCCGCCTGGGCGACCTCTCCGTCCTCTCCTGGCACCGGGGCGCCCCGACCACCGTCGTCCGCGAGGCGACCGCCTCCCTCCTCGACGCCGCCGTGCGCGCCTTCGACCTGGTGATCGCCGACGTGCCCCGCTACCAGGGAGAGATCGGCCGCTCCGTCCTCCACCTGGCCGAGACCACGCTCGTCCTGGTGCCGGCCGAGGTACGCGCGACGATGGCGGCCGACGGACTGGTGTCCGCACTGCGCGACGACGCCCGCGACATGCGCCTCGTGGTCCGCGGCCCCACCACAGGCGGCGTCACCCCCGAGCTGATGGCCGAGGCACTCGACCTCCCCCTGGCCGGTGTCCTCGACCGAGAGCGGAAGCTGCCCGGCGCCCTGGAGACCGGTGAGCTCGTACGCTCCCTCCGCCGCGGCTCGCTGGCCGACTTCTGCGCCCGGCTCCTCGCCTCGCTCAACGTCCAGCCGTACGAACAGGCCGCCGCATGAACCTCACTGACGCCGTACGCGGCCGCCTCGCCAACTCGGGCGGCGCGCCCACCACAGGCCGCGTCGCCGCCGCCCTGCGCGCGGAGGAACGCCTCTTGGGCGACCGGGAGGTGCTGACCATCGCCGACGAATTACGCGCCGAATTCGTGGGTGCCGGTCCCCTGGAGCCGCTGCTGCGTTCCCCGGACGTCACCGACGTCCTCGTCAACGGCCCCGACGAGGTCTGGATCGACTCCGGCGCGGGCCTGGTCCGTTCCCCGACGCGGTTCCCAGACGAAGCGACACTGCGCCGCCTCGCCCAACGGCTCACCGCCACCGCAGGCCGCCGGCTGGACGACGCGTCCCCGTACGCCGACGCCCGCCTCCCGGGCGGCATCCGCCTGCACGCCGTACTGCCCCCCATCGCCCCGAACGGCACCTGCCTGTCCTTCCGCCTCCCCCGCCGGCGCGCCTTCACACTCGACGAACTGGTGGCCGCCCGCGCGATCCCACCCGCCGGCGCCGACCTCTTAGCGGCCGTGGTCGCCTCCCGAGCCGCGTTCCTCGTCACAGGCGGCACCGGCACGGGCAAGACGACCCTGCTGAGCTCCCTGCTGACGATCGCCGCCCCGGCCGAACGGCTCGTCCTGGTGGAGGACTCGGCCGAACTGAGCCCCGATCATCCCCACGTCGTACGGCTGGAGGCCCGCCCGCCCAACGTCGAGGCCGCCGGCGGTGTCACCCTGCAAGACCTCGTACGCCAAGCCCTGCGCATGCGCCCCGACCGCCTGGTCGTAGGCGAAGTCCGAGGCCCCGAAGTGCTTCACCTCCTGAACGCCCTCAACACCGGCCACGAGGGCGGCTGCGGCACCCTCCACGCCAACACCGCAGCCGACGTCCCGGCCCGCCTCGAAGCCCTGGCATGCGCCGCCGGCCTCAGCCGTGAAGCCGTCCACAGCCAGCTGGCGGCGGCCCTCGACATCGTGATCCACCTCGTTCGCGACCCCGACGGCGGCCGACGCCGCATAGCCGAGATCCGCCTGCTGGAACGCGCCCCCGACGGCCTCATCGCCGCAGCCCCCGCCATCTCGTTCACAGCAACCGGCGACGTAATGAAAGCCCCAGGCGCTGACGCCCTGGCCGCCCGCCTGACCAACCACTGGACCCCTCCATGACCCGACCGCCCCGACCGCCCCGACCGAGCCGGGACCACGAGTCTGAGAGCGGCACATCCGGTCTCCGGTCGGGGGCGCAGTTCTGGGAGCGGCGAAGCTGCCCTCGGCCAGGGCGGTACGAGGGCCACAGTCATTCACTGCAGGTGTCGGTGGGCAAGGGGGGTGTTGACGCATGGTCGAGCTCGTAGGTCTGGCGGCATGCTGTGCCGCTGCGTTCGTCTGGTTGCTCGCGCGGCCTGCGACTGCGCAGCGTCGCTTGAGCGGATTGCTCGTCCAGGAGCACGCGGACGGGCAAGGCTTGGCGGAGCGGCTACTGCTGCCCGTGCTCGCTCGGATGGAAACGATTCGTGAGCGGCGGCGGATACGGCAACGATGGCGTGAAGGAGTCATCGAGCTGTGCGATGGGATGGCTTCCGAACTCGCGGCCGGGCGGACACCGGACGAGGCTTTTGCCATCACCGCCGCACTCCTCGATCCGTACATCGCCGAGCGATTGCTCCATTCACCGATGGCCGGTACCTCGCCGACAGACCCTGACCTGACACGGCGACGAGCGGGTACTGATCTGATGCATGCTCGGCCAGGCCGCTCGAACCCACCTGCCGTAAGCACGCTTGTACGCCAGACACCCGCGTCCTATGAGTCACCGGTCGATCGGCTAGAAGAACTGGCCCTTCAACAAGGAGCAGAGGGGCTTCGCCTCCTCGCAGCATGCTGGCGGATCGGTGCGGAGCGAGGCGGCACCCTCGCCACGGTCCTGGACGGTTTGGTCGCTGCCCTGCGGGACGAGGAAGCCCAGCGCCAAGAGATCGCCACGCAACTGGCCGGCCCTCGTGCGACGGCTCGGCTGCTCGCCGGTCTGCCGCTGCTGGGCCTGGGGATGGCGGTGGCACTAGGCGCTGATCCTCTCGCCTTTCTCTTCGGCACCCTTCCTGGCCTCGGTTGTCTCCTGAGCGGCATCGGCCTCAATGTTGCAGGCCTCTGGTGGACACGACGGCTGGCTCACAGCGCGGCGGAGCCCCGATGAGCCCGTGCCGACCGGCGCGGAGCTCTGCCCCAGGCTCTTCATCGGCCCGCTGTGAACGGTGCAGCCGTACTGGAACGAAGCGCACGGAAGCTGGTCGTCGACTCTCGCGGTTGGGCTACTCCTTCGGAGGCCGGCGGCCAACCGTGAAGTCAGCTGTGACGACGGGCGTCGTGGGCTGGCGATGAGGCTGGGACGGATTGAGCCGAGCCGTCCCTTCGACAGTGCTCAGGGAGGCGCGCATGCTGTGGGTCGCGATCGTTCTGTGCGGTGCTGCGTGTGGTTTTCTCTGGCCGCGTGGCGTTCCTCCGGGCGATCAAAGACTCACACGCCAACTGGCCCCGAACACACCGAAGTCGAAGCTCAGCGCCAGCCGGTGGGGTGGGGCCGACAGAAGCGGCGCGTTGTTTCGTACCGGCTCAGGACGCGGATCGTCCCATCCACTCATGGCCTCGATCCGAACCACACCACGCTCGGCACACTCCGACGGCCAGGAGACTCAGCGGCGAGAGAATGTGCTCCGTCGCACCACGGTGGTCCTGGTCGCGTTGGCCAGCGCGGCAGCGGTGGGCGGGACCATGGGTGCGGTGGTCGGGATCGTGGCCGGGGTGGTGGTTCATCGCTGCTTCGGACGGCTCGGCCAGGCAGAACGACGGCGCCGACGTGCGCGGCTGATCGCGGATCTGCCTCTTGCGGTCGACCTGCTCGCCGCATGCCTGCGCGGCGGTACGCCATGGAGTGAGGCCGTGGAGGCGGTAGCCAGTGCGGTCGGTGGCCCGCTCGGTGAGGAATTGAACGGAGTCGCCGTGCAGATCCGCCTCGGCGCCGACCCCGAAGCGGCCTGGTCCGCCCTTGCCGGCGAACCCGCACTCGCGCCTCTCAGCCGTACAGCCATCCGGGCCGTCCAAAGTGGTGCCCCACCCGCCGGGCCCCTGTCCCGGCTGGCGCGCGATCAGCGGCGCACCGCTCGAACCGCCGCCGCCGCGCGAGCCCGTACCGCGGGCATCATGTCGCTCGCGCCCCTCGGCGCATGCTTTCTGCCGGCGTTCGTTCTCCTCGGTGTCGTTCCCGCCATCGCCTCGATCGCCTCGACGATCCTTCTGCCTTGGTGACCGGCCGCCTGCGGGGGTGAGCGCCTCAGCCCGTACCTTCCCGAAGGAGGCACTGCCACTTCGGCATCCGTTGTGTTGGCGCTCCTTCCCTGAACGGCGTCGTTTCTTGCCGCCGAGTTTCGACACCGACTTCACATGAGGTTGGCGCGGCTTCGTCGGGCGGCCTGCGTGGTCACGCTCAGCGAGAGCAGGTGTCACCGCGCAATGGGTTGGACCTGCCATGAACGGGTCTTCGATGTAATCCCCTGCGCAGGCGACTATTCGTGGGTCGGCCTGGGCGAGGTGGCCTGGGGGTTGGGTTGTGATGCGGGTTTATCCACAGAACGGCGTTCACCTGGTGTGGTGTTCGCCTGACCCGGAGCCTTGATTTGGGACGCGATCCGGCGTCCGTGATTCGAGGGGGACGGGCATGCGTTCCATGGCGACCGCGGTACGACGGTGGCGGAGTGCCGCGCGAGACTCGGGAATGTCCACGGCCGAATACGCGGTCGGCATGATCGCCGCTACGGCGTTCGCCGGCCTGCTACTGAAGATCGTCACCAGTTCGGAGGTCCAGGACCTTCTTGTGTCGATCATCAAGCGCGCGATGCGGCAAGCGTAGTGAGAGCACGATGCCGTGGGGATCGCGGGATGGTCACCGCGGAGATCGCTGTGGCGCTACCGGCCCTCGTACTGGTCACCGCGCTCGCGATGTGGGGCATCACCGCCGCGTCCGTCCAGCTCGCCTGTACGGACGCGGCCCGGAGCGGCGCGAGGGCCGCGGCTCGAGGCGAGGCGATACCGGCGGTCCGTGCCATGGTCACGCGCGCCCTCCCGGCCGGAGCGGCCGTGGACGTGCGTCGCGATGCGCACACGTCGCACGTCGAGATCAGCGTTCCGGTCGGACCTCCAGGGGGCGCTGAACTGCTTCCGCTCGTCGTTGGCGCTCAGGCCACCGCGCTCACGGAGCCTGGAGCCGCCGAAGGAGCCCATAGACCTCCCTAGGGGCGGGAGCCTTGGGGCGTAGGTCCGCTGAGCCCTGCTTCCTGAGGCTTCTGGAGGGTGGATTCCTGAGGCTTCTGGCGGACGGAGAGGACGGTCTGAGGGGGCGGTCCGAGGGGCGTGGAGCAGTGCGAGGAAGCGGGAGCGGATGGGGCACGGGTGCATGAGAGGGGATCGGGGGGCCGGGACTGTGTGGGTGGTGGCTTTCATGGCGCTCATCTGGGCGGTGGGTGTCGCGGCGATGGTGGTGGGCGCGGCGCGGGTGGCTCGTCATAGGGCTGATGCTGCGGCGGATCTTGCGGCGCTCGCGGCGGCGGCTCGGGCCGTGGAGGGGACGGAGGTGGCGTGCCGGGTCGCGGCGAAGGCCGTGGCGGGTTCGGGGGGATACCTGTCAGGGTGTTCGGTGCGGCACGGGATCGCCGACGTCAGGGTCACGGTGCCATTGCGGGTGCCGTACGAGGCGTCAGGGCTGGAGGTGGTTTCTCGCGCGAGGGCTGGTCCTGTGGGGCCCGAGGGCGTACCCTGACCTTTCGCAGTCCGTTGTACGCAGTGTCAATAGCTGTCGCAGAAAGTGAAACGCCGGAGGATCTCTGCCTCTTTGTCGTCATCCTGTGACTTGTGCTACCCAGTGGTACGTTACGCTGATGTAAGCGCACAGGTACCACTCGACACGGCGGTTGCGAACGGCCACCTCACCCTCGAGCCCACCGGCGGGATATGCGAGTGAGGAGCCGGCGGCAAGGCGTTCGATGAAGGGATTGAGGCCGTGACCAGGATTCGCAGGACCGGTGCACTGTTGCTGGCGGCACCACTTGCGATGGCCTTTCCGGTCCTTGGTGCCTCGGCGCCGGCGAGCGCGGCCGCGACGAGTGTGATCACGCCGAAGAACGGCGCGGTCATCACCAGTGGCTCCTCGGTGACCGCAAAGGCTCAGGTCGACTTCGCCCTGAATTGGGAGATGCGCGCCGACATCCCGGGGTCGGGCGACACGTTCCTGACCAAGCGGGGCGGCGGCGGCGAGATGACGGCCTCCATCCCGCTTCGCCGCAATGGCCGCTACAAGGTCTACGTCAAGCGACTGGTCGGGGCCGGTGCCTCCAGTACGTTCACGGTGCGGATTCCGCCGGCGGAGCCCAGCGGGGTGTCGGCGAAGGCATCGGGTCGAAGCCTGGTGGTCCGATGGAACCTCGGCCTTGAGGACGACATCTCCGGGTACACGGTGAGTGCCGGCTCGGCCGGATCCAAGAGCGGCTCGGCGGGCTCGCTGTGCTCGGGTACGAGTTGCAAGGCCACCTTCGCCGTGCCGGCGTCGGCGAGCGGGACGGTTCCGGTCAAGGTGCGCGCCCAGCGTCCCAACGGCCTCGGTGGCTCGGTCTCCTCCGGTATCGCGTCGGCGAGTGCCTCGTTCGGAAGCCCCTCGACGCCTTCGGGTGGCTCGTCCCTCCCAGGGACGGCTCCGCCCAGCGGGACGGCTCCGCTGACCCCGTTCAACAACCAGTCGCCCGTCACGCTGCCTTCGGTCCAGCCGGACGGTGCCACGCAGGGCTTCGCCTACCCGACGCCCGAGGTGGCCAACCAGGTCGCGCCCAAGGCCGAGAACGCCGCCACGGTCGACAGCCTGCAGTGGGGCAGGAGCGTCGGCATCGCGCTGGTGCTCCTGGTCGTCGCCGCCCATCTGGGGACGTGGACGCGCCGCCTGCGCGTGGCTCAGAACGGTGTGAGCGGTTTCGGCATGGCGGCTCGCGCGGCGCGCGGTGGCAGCGGGCGCACCCGGGTTCGCCGGGCTCGCGAGCAGATCGCACGGGCCGAGGCCGTCGCCAAGACGAGCGAGTTGGTAACGCCTGTTGATATCGCTGGGGCGAAGAAGGGTGCCGGAGGCGCGAAGAAGGTCGGCAGTGCGAATGCCGCCGGGAATGTGAAGGCGGCCGAGAGCGCGAAGCGCGTTGGAGAGCGCGACGCCGCCGACGCCGCCGTTCGACGGCGTCCCGCCACCTTGGGGCGCAGCCGGGACGGTGTCGAGGTACGGCTCACCCAGCCGGGCGAGAACGCGTCCCGCGCGCCGGTCGCCGACCCGAAGGGCCGTCACGGCTCGCGCGGCGGACGCCGCCGCAAGTAGATCGTCGCCGACCAACGCCCCGATGGCCCTGTCGCATCGGCTAACGGCCCTAGCCGACCGTTGGCTTTACCGGCCATTGCGGCGGGCGGACGAGACGGCGGTGACCGGGTCTGAGCTGGGCTTGGCCGGCGGGCGAGGGGAGCGTCCGGGGCTCTGGCGTTCTGAATTGGGGAGGGTCTAGGCTCCCTTGCCAGCCATGATCTGCCGAATTGCCCGGAGTTCGGAGAGGGGACACTCCGCATGATCTTTTTGGGGCTGCTGCTCGCGGTCGCCGCCGTCGTGGCCGGCGCGGCCGTCATCACGGGCAACACCGGAACGGCCCGGCTGAGCTTTTTCGGGGACGACCTCGCGGGTGTCACGGAGCAATGGCAGGTCTTCATGGCCGGTGCCGTGGTCGCGATCCTGTTCATGACGGGTGTCACCGTCGCGACGCTCGGGTTCAAGCGGGCGGTGGGCATCCGGCGGGAATTGCGCGACCTTCGGTACGAGCACGAAGAGTCGATGCAGACGCTGGAGATGGAGAAGCGCCAGTTGCAGCGGGAGCTTGCCCAGGCGCGCGGTCACACGCCCGCCTCATCCCCCAACTGAGGGGGCTCGGCGTAGGAGTTCGGCCAGCAACGCCAAGGCGCCCTGCTTGTCCAAGGGATCGTTGCCGTTTCCGCACTTCGGGGACTGAATGCAGGACGGGCAGCCGGATTCGCATTCGCATGCGGCGATGACATCGCTGGTCGCCCGGAGCCATTCGGGAGCGTCCGCGTAACCGCGTTCGGCGAATCCCGCTCCGCCCTCGTGGCCGTCGTACACGAAGACGGTGAGAAGGCCGGTGTCCGGGTGGACGGCGGTGGAGACGCCGCCGATGTCCCAGCGGTCGCAGGTGGCGAAGAGCGGCAGCAGGCCGATCGCGGCGTGTTCGGCGGCGTGGGCGGAGCCGGCCAGGTCGAGGTCGCCGAGGCCGTCGGTCTGCTCCGCGGAGAGGGTCCACCAGACGGCGCGCGTGCGCAGGGTACGAGCCGGGAGGTCCAGGGGCTTCTCGCCCAGCATCTCGCCGGTCTGCGTGCGGCGCATCTGGTACGCGACGACCTGCCGGGTGACCTCGACCGTTCCGTACGAGAGGGTCGCCTCGCCCCAGGGGGTGGAACGGAGCCGCTCGACGATCCCGATGTCGGTCACGTCGCGGGCGGTCGTGGAGTAGTCGGGGTCGGCGGCCTCCACCAGGGCGACCGAGTCGTCGAGGTCGAGCGTCTGCACGAGGTACGACTCGCCCTGGTGGATGTAGACGGCGCCCTCGTGGACGGTGGTGTGGGCCGAGGCCTCGTCCACCGTGCCCAGGAGGCGGCCCGTCGCGGTCTCCACGACCTGGATGGGGGTCCCGCCGGCGCCGCGGATGTCGGCGAGGTCGGTCGCTCTGTCGCGGCGCGTCCAGAACCAGCCCGTGGGTCGCCGCCGCAGGAACCCGCGGCGTACGAGGTCGGGAAGCAGGTCGGCCGTGGCCGGACCGAAGAGTTCGATGTCGTTCTCTGTCAGGGGGAGCTCGGAGGCCGCCGCGCATAGGTGCGGCTCCAGGACGTACGGGTTGTCCGGGTCGAGGACGGTCGCTTCGACCGGCGTACCGAAAATGGCCTCGGGGTGGTGGACGAGGAAGGTGTCGAGTGGGTCGTCCCTAGCGACGAGGACCGCGAGGGCCGCCTGTCCTGAACGGCCTGCGCGGCCCGCCTGCTGCCAGAGGGACGCACGGGTACCGGGCCAGCCGCAGACGACGACGGCGTCCAGGCCGGAGACGTCCACGCCTAGCTCAAGGGCGTTGGTGCTGGCCAGTCCTATGAGGGACCGGGAGCGGAGGGCCTCTTCCAGGGCGCGGCGTTCCTCCGGAAGGTATCCGGCACGGTAGGCGGCGACCTGGTCGGCGAGCCTGGGATCCACCTCCTGCAGCGCGCGCTTGGCGCTGAGGGCGACCGACTCCGCACCGCGACGGGACCGTACGAAAGTGAGGGTCTGCACACCCTCGACCACAAGGTCCGCCAGAAGGTCGCCTGCTTCTGCCGTTGCGGTACGGCGGACCGGGGCACCTTGCTCACCGCGTAGGTCGGTGAGGGGTGGCTCCCATAGGGCGAACGTGGCCGGGCCTCTCGGGGAGGCGTCATCGCTGACCGCGACCACGTCCAAGCCCGTGAGACGCGACGCGGTGGCGGCAGGCTCAGAAGTGGTGGCGGAGGCAAGAATGAACGTGGGTTTCGTGCCGTAGCGGGCGCAGATGCGGCGGAGGCGGCGCAGCACGTGTGCCACGTGGGAACCGAACACGCCCCGGTAGCCGTGCGCCTCGTCGATGACCACGTACTGCAGCCGTCTGAGAAACGCTCCCCAGCGCCCATGGCTCGGCAGGATGGACCGGTGCAGCATGTCGGGGTTGGTCAGCACGTAGTTGGCGTGCTGCCGTACCCACGCGCGTTCGTCTCGGGGCGTGTCGCCGTCATAGGTCGCCGCGCGCAACCGGGTCAGCCGCAGCGCGCGGAGGGCGCGGAGCTGGTCGGCGGCGAGGGCCTTGGTCGGGGAGAGATAGAGCACGGTGCCTTCGCGGCTCGCCTTGTCGTCATAGATCGTGGCGATGGAAGGCAGCAGGTAGGCCAGCGATTTCCCGGACGCGGTGCCTGTGGCGATGATCACAGAGCGGCCGGAGCGGGCATGCTCGGCGGCGATGGCCTGGTGCTCCCAGGGGGCCTCGATCCCCGCCGTCGCCAGGCGTTCCACCAGGAGCGGCGGGGCCCAGTCCGGCCATTCCGAGCGCCGGCCGAGACGCGCGGGAACGTTCTCCACATGGGTGATCCGCTCGCGGCGCGCAGGGTCGGCGAGCAGCCGTTCCAGCGGAGAAGAAGATCTTTGGAGGGCCATCAGGTTTTCAGTCTGCCAGCATGGGCAAAACTCAGGGAACGCCCCGGCGCCGGAGGCTGCGTACCCCCTGCCATGACCGGCGGATCACCAGGTCAAACGGGATGGCTCGAACTTTCGTCCGACTGGGCGATTATCTGCGTACCGGGCGCCGGAGCGTGGTTGAATCACGGGCGGAGTCCCGTAGCCCCGGGTCGGCGACACTCAGGTTCGGCGGCCGCGGGATCGATGTGAGCTGTACGGCGCTGGAGGATCTGTGGACCTGAAGGTGAACGACTACACCACCGACGATGGCCTGACGGTCATCAACGTGGAGGGCGAGATCGACGTCTACACGGCGCCGAAGCTTCGCGAGAAGCTCATCGACCTGGTCAACAAGGGGAAGTTCCACCTTCTCGTGGACATGGAGAAGGTCGAGTTCCTCGACTCGACGGGACTTGGCGTCCTGGTGGGCGGGTTGAAGCGGGTGCGTGCGCACGACGGCTCCCTGGAGCTGGTGTGCACCCAGGAGCGCATCCTCAAGATCTTCCGGATCACCGGGCTGACCAAGGTCTTCGGCATCCATGACTCGATCGCCGAGGCCGAGGAAAAGCGCAAGGGCGCAAAGTAGCGGCCCCGCGGAAGATGTCGACCGTTGAGCTCTCTTTCAGTGCGCTGCCCGTCCACGTCCGTACGGCCCGGCTGATCGTCACCGCTGTGGCGCGCCGCAGCGGTGTCGCCGAGGCCCTGCTGGACGAGGTGCGGCTGGCGGTGGGCGAAGCGTGCTCCAGAGCCGTGGAAGCACACCGCCACCACTGCCCCGACGAGCCGGTCCGGCTGGAGCTGACCGGTGCGAACCGCCGGTTCGAGGTCATCGTCAGTGACACCGTTCCCGAGGACGGCACCGCGACCGGGGTCCCCGACCTGGGTGCGCCTGACGACGAGATCGAGCATGTGTGGGACGCGACCACGGCCGAGCTCGGCCTGGCCGTCATCGCCGGGCTCGCCGACGACGTGGACATCGAGTCCACGCCGAAGGGCGTGCAGATCCGGATGAGCTGGCCCGCCGAGGGCGAGGTCGCCGGCTGAGCAGCGCTTCAAGCCGAGAACAGGACGAAGGCCCCGCCGTTGGCGGGGCCTTCGTCCTTTGTCACGCGCTCGCGCGGCGGCTGAGGTCGCTGCGAGACAGATGCTGGACGCCTCGCGTCTACGACTCCCTTACTTACCGCCTCGTCTCGGCAGTCGCGCTCAGAGCCCCGTGCGGCCCGCGAGCCCGCTGAGGCTTGGGATTCCGCTGGGTCTGCGGAGGTATGCGGGACGCCTGTGGGTTACATGGGCGGACGGCGTGACAGCCGCTTACCGCAGACAACGGATGTGACTTGTGTGACTAAAGGGGCTCTTGTGGCAGGTGTGATGAGAAGTTATGCGATCGTCTTCGCGTCGATCATGGGGTGGCTTCCGATTTCGGGCTGAATGGAATGGGAATTCATGTCTGCCTATATCGGGCTACCCGGTGGACCCTCCGGTTCAAGATCGAATTCTCTCATGGCTCAAGATCGCAAAGAGGGCGGCCCGGTACACCCCGGTCGACCTGCGGTGATGTCACAGTCGGTGGCTTTCAGGGCAAATTCGGACGTAGCGCGAAGCGCATTTCCATGCCGTCCCCGTCGCGCGGTCGGGAGTCTTCTCATTCGGCACCAGGCTGCGTAGACTCCCCGCACCCGTGTGGCCGTGCGGGCGTCTAAAGCGCCACCCGCGTGGGTACGCGGTAAAGATCGTCTAAAGGCGATCGAGATCGCAACGCCCCTGTCGAGGAGGACGGATGTCTGGGCTTTCCCTGTCAAGCCCGGCCGGCACAGAAGTGGATCTCAGCGGCGGCGACCTGTCATTGGTCGTCGTCGTCGCAGTGATCGCGCTGCTGGCACTGGTCGTCGCCGCGGGCCTGGTTCGCGAGGTACTCGCCGCGGGTCAAGGCACCGAGAAGATGCAGAACATCGCGAAGGCCGTCCAGGAGGGCGCCGGCGCGTATCTCAAACGCCAGTTCCGCACGGTCGCGATCTTCGTGATCCTGATCCCGCTGATCCTGCTGCTGCTCCCCGCCGACTCCACGAGCGAACGGATCGGGCGGTCGGTCTTCTTCATCATCGGGGCGGTGTTCTCGGGCGTCACCGGGTTCGCCGGCATGTGGCTGGCGGTACGCGGCAACGTCCGCGTCGCGGCGGCGGCCCGCGAGGGGAAGACCGGCGAGAAGAAGGCGATGCGCATCGCCTTCCGTACGGGCGGCGTGGCCGGGATGTTCACCGTGGGCCTCGGGCTCTTCGGGGCCGCGGTGGTCGTGCTGGCCTACAAGGGGGACGCCCCCAAGGTCCTGGAGGGCTTCGGGTTCGGCGCCGCGCTGCTGGCGATGTTCATGCGAGTCGGCGGCGGGATCTTCACCAAGGCGGCGGATGTGGGCGCCGACCTGGTGGGCAAGGTCGAGAAGGGCATTCCCGAGGACGATCCGCGCAACGCCGCCACGATCGCCGACAACGTGGGCGACAACGTCGGCGACTGCGCCGGCATGGCGGCCGACCTGTTCGAGTCGTACGCGGTCATGCTGGTCGCGGCCCTGATCCTCGGTACGGCCGCGTTCGGTACGCAGGGACTGGTCTTCCCGCTGATCGTGCCGATGATCGGTGTGATCACCGCCGTGATCGGGATCTTCGCCGTGGCGCCCCGCGACGGCGACCGTTCCGGAATGACGGCGATCAACCGGGGCTTCTTCCTGTCGGCGCTGATCTCCGCGGTACTGGTCGCGATCGCCGCGTTCGCCTACCTGCCGTCCTCGTTCGCCGAACTGTCGGGCGTGACCGACCAGGCGATCCGCGGGATGGACGCCGACCCGCGGCTGATCGCGGTCGGCGCGGTCCTGATCGGCATCGTGCTGGCCAGCGCCATCCAGCTGCTGACGGGCTACTTCACCGAGACCAACCGCAAGCCGGTCAGGGAGGTCACCGACAGCGCCAGGACCGGGCCGGCGACGGTCATCCTGGCCGGGATCTCGCTGGGCCTGGAGTCGGCGGTCTACACGGCGCTGACCATCGGCGCGGCGGTGTACGGGGCGTTCCTGCTCGGGTTCGGCAACACCACGGTCGCGCTGTTCGCGGTGGCCATGGCCGGCACCGGGCTGCTCACCACCGTCGGCGTGATCGTGTCGATGGACACCTTCGGCCCCGTCTCCGACAACGCCCAGGGCATCGCCGAGATGTCCGGCGACGTCACCGGTGAGGGCGCCGCCGTGCTGGAACGGCTGGACGCGGTCGGCAACACCACCAAGGCGATCACCAAGGGGATCGCGATCGCGACCGCGGTGCTGGCCGCGACGGCGCTGTTCGGGTCGTTCCGTACGACCGTGGTGGGAGCGCTGTCGGACGCCTCGGACTCGGCGCGCGACGCGCTCGGCCCGTTCGCGAACTTCAGCCTCTCGATCGACAGCCCGGACGTGCTGCTCGGGCTGATCATCGGTGCCTCGGTGGTGTTCCTGTTCTCCGGCCTGGCGATCATGGCGGTCAGCCGGGCGGCCGGCCGGGTGGTCGTCGAGGTGCGCGAGCAGTTCCGCACCAAGCCCGGGATCATGGACTACACCGAGAAGCCCGACTACGACCGGGTGGTCGACATCTGCACCCGGGACGCCCAGCGCGAGCTGGCCACGCCGGGGCTGCTGGCGATCATGACGCCGATCGCGGTCGGCTTCGCGTTCGGGTACGCGCCGCTGGGCGCGTTCCTGGGCGGGGCGATCGCGGCCGGCGTGCTGATGGCGGTCTTCCTCTCCAACTCCGGTGGTGCCTGGGACAACGCCAAGAAGCTGGTCGAGGAGGGCCACCTCGGCGGCAAGGGCAGCCCGGCGCACGAGGCGACGGTGATCGGCGACACGGTCGGCGACCCGTTCAAGGACACCGCGGGCCCGTCGATCAACCCGCTGATCAAGGTGATGAACCTGGTGGCGCTGCTGATCGCGGACGCCGTCGTGACGTACGCGGGCAACATCCCGCTGCGGATCGGCATCGCGGTGGCCGCGGTGGGCGTGGTCGTCCTCGCGATCGTGATCTCCAAGCGGCGCGCCGACCCGATCGGGACCGGTGCCTCGCAGCCCCCGGTGGAGGGGTCCGGCGAGCCGGGCGCCGCCGTCGGGAGCGGTGCGGGCGGGTCCCCGCGTTCGGTCGGCTCCGGAGCCGGTACGGAGGCCGGCGAGCCCGCCACGTCCGAGGCCGCCGCCCCGGACCCTGAGGAGACCACCTCGGCGAACAAGGCCTGACCAACCCTAGGAAGGGGCCGGCGTCCCGCCGGCCCCTTTCGCATGCCGCAGGCTTGTCGCTGAGGTCGTACAGGCACGGCGGTCCAGCGGGTGGTCTGCGCTTAGGTGTGGGTTGTGTACGGGTCGGCGCAAGGCGGTCGTACGCTGTAGTGGAACCGCGTTCGGACGGGTTGTGGGCGCGGGCAGGGATCGTGAACGGTAGGAGAGATGGCTGTGAGCGACGGCGAGAAGTCCACGGTTTCCGGGCCCAAGGGTTTCGCCATTGTCCTCGGCGCGATGCTGGGGGTCATGCTGGTGCTGTGGGGGATCGGCTACCTGGTCGCGCCCTGACGCCATGGCCCGGGCCGCCCGGCCTAGCGCCCTGACGTCGCGCCTAGCGCCCTGACGCCGTGGCCTGCGGGCTAGGGTGACGGGCATGGCTTCCCTCATCGTGCTTCGCCATGCCAAGGCCATCGCAGGGCTCGGGCTGGCCGACATCGAACGGCCGCTCGCGGACCGGGGACGGCGCGATGCCGCGGTGGCGGGGGAATGGCTCCGTGACGCGGGGCTCGTGCCCGAACTGGTGCTGTGCTCGACCTCCGTACGGACCCGGGAGACGCTGGAACAGTTGGCGTTCACGGGCGGCGAGGTCCGGTTCGAGGACTCGATCTATGACAACGACCCCGAGACCCTGCTGGCCCTCGTACGGGAGAGCGGGGACGAGGTGGGGACGCTGCTGCTGATCGGGCACAACCCGTCCGTACACCAGCTGGTCCACGACCTGACCGGGAACGCGCCGGAGTCGTTTCCCACGTGCGCGCTCGCTGTCATCGGCATCGAGGGCGGCTGGGCCGAGGCATGGCCGGGTACGGGCGAGCTCTCCACGTCCCGGACGCCCAAGGACGCCAAAGCCCAGGGCTAAGAGGGGCTGAACACCTTCTGGGAGCTCTCGATGAGGGTCTCGGTGTCGCCGCGTAGAGAACGGGCTGCGTAACGAGTGCCCGAGACCTGGAGAAGGGCGTGGCGCAGGGGCGTGTACTCGTCCGTGCTCACGCCTTGCTTGATCTCGGCCCGGCGGCGGCGGGCGAGGGCCGACAGGTGGGTGTCGAGGTCGGAGAACTCCTCGTCGAGGCGTTCGGCGGGGGACGGCGCGTCCGTGGTGTCCTCCGGGGGCTCGGGGTCCTCCAGGTCGTCGGCGGCCTCCTCCAGGCTGTCGGCCAGGCGGTCGAGGATCTCGGGTATCGGCCCGGCGTCGACCTCCTCCTCGCGGGTCATGCGGCCGATCGCGATGAGGTGGTCGCGGATGCGGTGGGCCGAGTCGGCGACGGAGCCCAGCAGGTCGATGCGTTCGAGATCGGGCAGTCGCTCGTGGCCGAGTTGGACGATGGTCTCGGCGATGGACTCGGCCTCCTCCTCGGCCGTGGCGAGCTCCTCCAGCGGCAGCCGCTCCTGGCGGCCGTCCACAACGGCGGCCGTCGTACGGATGAGGTCGGCGTGGACGCTCAGGAGCCGGCCCAGTTGCCGGGGCAGGCGCTCGGCATGGCCTGAGGGCCAGAGGAGCCGTACCGCCAGGAACGAGATGAGCCCGCCCGCGAGGGTCAGCGCGATGCGTTCTCCTGCGGCGACCCAGTCGGAGGGGACCGTGAAGTCCAGCAGCATCATCGCGAGGGGCGTTCCGAACAGGGCCCAGTAGGTGAAGTTGATCGAACGCAGGGCGAAGCCCACCAGGCCGATGCAGAAGATGATGACGGCCGTGGTCGTCTGGCCCGGGGTGAGGGTGAGCAGGACGGCGGCTATGGCGGAGCCGATCGCCGTACCGCCGACGCGCTGGACGACGCGGTTGACGGTCTCGCCGTACGTGCCGCGCAGGCTCATCATGGCGGTGATCGTCATCCAGTGCCCGTGCGGCATCTTCAGCGCGGCGGCCAGGGCCATGGCGAGCAGGGCGATGAGGACGACCCTGCTGAACTGCCGGAAGCCGGGCGTCCGGTAGCGCAGCGCCCGGCCCAGCCGTCCCCAGGTGGTGGCCGGGCCGGGCGTGTCGTACGCGATCAGGCGCGGCGGGCCGAAGCCGATCCGGACCCCGCCGGCCGCGATCCGGCGGGCGGCGTCGATGCTGCCCGCGATCCGTTCCACCGAGCGCCGGATCTGGGCGAGCAGCGCGACGGCGACCAGGTCCTCGTCACCGGCGAGCCCGGCCCGGCGGATCTCCTCGCCCTTGCGGCCGAGCCGGCGGAGCGCCGCGGAGTCGGCGGTGCCCAGCGGTGACGTGCCGGTCTTGCCGACCGCACCGGAGATCAGCCGGACGCGGGCCGCGAGCGCCGAGATCGCGACCCGGCCCTCCTCCTCCCACGCGCGGTCGGGCGGGCGGCGGCGGGCGGCCTCGATGACCGAGCGCAGCGCGACCGTCTCCTGGAAGATCCTGCTGAGCGAGTCGATCAGCCGTTCCGGGCGGGTGGGCTCCTTGCGGTTGCGGCCGGACCGGTAGAAGTCGTACGTCGCGCGCGCGGCCGTGAGGGCCTGCGAGGCGGCCCGGCGGCTCTCCTCCCAGTCCGGCTTGCGGGTGACCTCGGCCAGGCCCGGGTCGGTCAGCTCGACGGCGTTCAGAACGCTCGCGTCCGGGCGGCCGATGTCCTCGGCGACGGCGTCCAGGGCCGCGGCGACGGCCGCCGCCGCCTCGGCCAGCGTGGAACGCAGCGGCCGGAGCCGCCGTACGGGCCAGGGGGCCAGCAGCAGGGCACCGGCCAGCAGGCCGCCGACCAGTTCCAGAAG
This sequence comes from Actinomadura sp. 9N407, assembly GCF_044326315.1. NCBI lineage: Bacteria > Bacillati > Actinomycetota > Actinomycetes > Streptosporangiales > Thermomonosporaceae > Actinomadura > Actinomadura sp. 9N407. Next base: position 135,634 of record NZ_JBIRAW010000020.1, read on the forward strand.
GCCGTTGTAGACCACGTCGCCGTCGGGGCGGATGGCGGTCAGCAGTACGGCCAGCCCGGCGGTGGGGCCGATCCAGGGCACCGCGGTACCGAGCCCCACGACCAGCGGGACGATGGCGACCGAGAGCCACGGGTGGCTGGCCAGGTTGCCGCCGAGCATCGCGCCCAGAGTGACGACCAGGATGGCGCTGGCGAGGTTGCGGGCGCGCGCGCCGTACGGGCCTTCAGGCGCCCGTAGCGCGACGAGATAGGCGCCCAGGGCGATGATCGAGCCCTGCGTGGCGTGTCCCGTCAGCGAGCCCACGAACAGCGGGATGGTCATCGCGAGGGAGGCGGCGAGCCCGTAGAAGGGCGCGACCCTCCCCTCTACCGGGGCATACGCCTCGCGCAGCCGTTCCAGCACCGCTCGATCAGCCCCCCGCCCGTTCCGATGATCGACTACTACCCGGAACGGACGGGTCTGATAGTCCCGGATCGATCTGGCGGGAAGCCGGATGCCAGTGTGGCCCAGGAGCTGTCACCAAGGTGTCTCAGCCACCGCGCGAGCGCGTTACCTGGCCGCGTGGGGCGAAGCCGAAGGCGAGCCTCACGCGGCCAGATCGCGAAGCGATGCAGCGCTCGCACAAGGAACGGGCAGGTGCGAGCCGCTAGGCGAGCGCCTGAGCCTTTGGAAACACAGCGCGAAGCGATGCCGCGCTCGCACAAGCACCGTGACCGGTTCTTTGATCAACTCGTCTTTGACTAACCCGCCGCGTCGGCGGCGTCGGCGGCCTCGACCTCGTCGCGGGAGATGCCGAGCAGGAACAGGATCGTGTCGAGGTACGGGACGTTCACCGCGGTGTCGGCGGCCTGCCGGACCACCGGCTTGGCGTTGTAGGCGATGCCGAGCCCGGCCGCCTGGAGCATGTCGAGGTCGTTGGCGCCGTCTCCGATCGCGACCGTCTGGCTGATCGGGATCCCCGCCTCGCGGGCGAACCTGGCCAGCGCGGTCGCCTTGCCGGCCCGGTCGAGCACCGGCCCGACGACCCGGCCGGTGAGCTTGCCGTTCTCGATCTCCAGCGTGTTGGCGGCCGAGTAGTCGATCCCCAGATCATCGACCAGGGCGTCGGTCACCTGCGTGAACCCGCCGCTGACGATCGCGAACTTGTAGTCGAGCCGCTTGAGGGTGCGCACCATCGTGCGGGCGCCGGCGGCCAGTTCGACCTTGCCGCGCACGTCGTCGATGGCTGAGGCGTCCAGGCCCGCCAGCAGCGCGACCCGTTCGCGCAGCGAGCCCTCGAAGTCGAGCTCGCCGCGCATCGCGGCCTCGGTGACCTTGGCGACCTCGTCCAGGCAGCCGGCGTGCCGGGCGAGCAGCTCGATCACCTCGCCCTGGATCAGGGTGGAGTCGACGTCCATCACGATCAGCCGCTTGGCGCGCCGGTGCAGCCCGCCGTGCTGGACGGCCACATCGACCTGCCGCTCGGCCGCCTCGATCGCCAGCCCGGCCCGCAGCGACTCCGGATCGGCACCCGAGACGTCCATCTCGATGCAGGTCACGGGGTAGTGCGCGAGCCGTTCGATGCGGTCGATGTTGGCGCCGCCGGCGGCGATCCGGCCCGCGATCCCGGCCATGGCGGCCGGCCGGAGCGGGGCGCCGAGGACGGTCACGTGCAGCCGGCCGCGGTGCCGGGGCAGGTTCTTGTCGCGGCCGGTGGACATCTCGATCTCCATGTCGAGATCGTTCGCGACCCGTTCCGCGACGGTCCAGACCTGGCCGATGTCGGTGCCCTCGGTGTACGCGACGAGGACGCCGAGCACGAGCCGGCCGCGGATGACGACCTGCTCCACGTCGGCGACCGCGAGGTCGAACTCGGAGAGTGTCCGGAAAAGGCGCGAGGTCACCCCGGGGCGATCGCGGCCGGTGAGCGTTATGAGTAGCGTGCGCTGTGCTGGCCCGTTCATGCTGTTCACAACGTTACCGCTCTGCGGCGAAGCGCTGCGCACCGTGTCCACCATCCGGACGCCCCTAGGGCAAGAGAAGATTCGTGTCTCCGAATTCGTGCCAAAGGTAGTGCTCGGCCAGGGCTGCCTCGTACGTGGCCCTGAGGAGAGTGTGTCCCGCGATGGCGGTGAGCATCATCAGATGCGAGGACTTGGGCTCGTGCAGGCCGGTGAGCAGGCCGTCGACGGCTCGTACGCCTCCTTCAGGGGTGACGATGTGCTCGGTCCAGCCTTTGGCGGCCTGTACGCGTCCGTTGGCGTCCACGGCTGTCTCCAGGGCCCGTACGGCGGTGGTTCCAACCGCGATGACCCGTCCAGTGCCGCTGGAACGTACGTGTTGAACGAGCGCGGCCGTTGATTCAGGGACTTCGAACCGCTCCGCGTACGGGGGCTCGTGTGCCTCCGGGGAGGCGACGCCTGTGTGCAGTGTGAGCGGCGCTATGAGAACTCCCCTGGAGACCAACCGGGTCACCAGTTCCGTGGTGAACGGCCGGGCCGCGCTGGGCATTTCAGCGCTTCCGGTCTCCCGGTCATGGGCGAACACGGTCTGGTAGGCGGCGGTAGGCCATTCACGGGGTACGTAGCCGTACCGGATGGGCGTCCCATAGCGGCGCAGGTACGGAACGACGCTCGTACTGAGCCGTGCGGCCCATAGGCGGTCGGTCTGGCGCCGTACGAGGGTGAGGTTGGCCCGTCCAGGCATCGGGATCCATTCGTTGGGCGAGCCCCCGCCGTAGGGAACGCTCGACTTGCCCGTACGGCGGCGCAGTTCCACGAGCCACAACCCGTCGTCCTCTCCGGGGAGAGGGGTGGAGAAGTGCACCGCGATCCGGTCCAGCCGTACGGCGGCGGGCAGCGTCGCCGAGGTGTTGACGACGAGCAGGTCCCCCGGACGCAGAAGGTCTGGCAGGCCCCGGAAGGCGTGGTGGCTCACTTCCCCACTACCTCGACGCCCTACAAGGAGCCGTATGTCGTCGCGTGTACGGCCGCAGTGCGCTTCCCGGGGTTCGTGGGCTTCGAGTGCTTTCGGGAGGGTGAAGTCGACGAGTTCGGTCATGAGGGGGCCCCGTTCAGGGTGGCCTGTACGCGGAGGGCCGCGATGATGCCGATGGCCGCGATCGCGACGAAGAGGATCCCGGCGACGCCGAGGCCGAGGGCGAGGCGGCCGGTGCCGAAGGCGGTGACGAGCGCGCCCGCGATGCCGACCACCAGGGACGAGCCGAGCGTGTCGGCGATCTGGAGGGCGGAGGAGTTGGTGCCCTGCTCCTCCTCGGGCGACAGTCGCAGCAGCAGGACGCTGAGGCTGCCGACCGCGAAGCCCATGCCGGCGCCGCCGATGATCCAGGTGATGGCGGCGGCCCAGCCGGACGTCTGCAGGGCGAGGACGGTCCCCGCGATCCCGGCGGTGACCAGGACGGCGCCGAGCCGTACGAAGAACGCCTGCGGGCGCCGGGACCGGCCCTGGTACTGCGAGGCGGCCGACCAGCCGAGCGCCGCGACGGTGAGGACCATGCCCGCCTGCGTGGGGCTGAAGCCGTGCAGCGAGACGAGGGTCAGCGGGATGAAGACGTCCATGCCGAAGAACGCGCCCGCCAGGAGCCCTCTGGCCAGCACCACGCTGGGCAGGCCCTGGCGCATCCGGAGCGTTCCAGGCGGCAGCAGGCGGGGCAGCCCGGCGACCAGGCCGGCCAGTCCCGCGACGGCGACCGGGAGCAGCGCCCAGCCGGTGTGGTCCAGCCCGTACAACAGCGCGGCGGCTCCGGCGGCGGCGACGATCGCCGCGAGGTAGCGGGCCTTGCCCGCGAGCGCGCCACCGGACGGCGCGCCCCCGCGCAGGCCGCGCATAGCCGGGACCAGCATCAGCGTGGGCGGGATCACCAGCGGGATCAGGCCCAGGAACACCCACCGCCAGCCCAGCCGCTCGGCCGCCAGGCCGCCGAGGGCCGGGCCGATCAGCGACGGCAGCACCCAGGCGGCAGACAGCGCGGCGAACACCCGGGGCCGCAGCCGTTCCGGGTAGACGCGGGCGATCAGCACGTACGTACCGACCATCGCGATACCGGTGCCGACGCCCTGGACGGCCCGGCCCGCCACGAAGATCGCCATCGTCGGCGCGGCCCCGGCGATCGCCAGACCGGTGACGAACGTGGCCGGCCCGGCCAGTAGCGGACGGGCCGGTCCGGAGCGGTCCGCCCAGCCGCCGCCGAGCACGGTGGCCGGAAGCCCGGCGATCAGGGTGGCGCTGAAGCCCCACGCGTACAGGGCCATCCCGTCCAGATCGGCGGCGATCACCGGCATCACGGTGCCGACCGCCATCGCCTCGAAGCTCATCAGCGTGACGACCAGCACGATGCCGAGGGTGGCGCCCCGATGCCCGGGCCCGAGGAGACCCGGCTCCTTCGCGGGGGCCGCCGTATCGAGGGCCTCGATCGTGGTCATCTCGCGCTCGCCAGGTCGCCGGCCCGGTGGCGGCCGCTGGGAAGCGGGTCGGTGATGAGCCGGTACAGCGCGGCGGCGGCCTCTTCGGGCGGCGGTGCCGCGCCGGCGTCCTCGCCCGCGTCGCGGAGCATCTCGGTACGCATCTCGCCCGGATCCACCCACCAGACCGAGATCGCGGGCTCCTCCGCGGCCAGGACGTTGGAGAGTTGCTCCAGCGCGGCCTTGGTCGCCCCGTAGCCGCCCCACGTCTCGTACCCCTCGACGGCGGCGTCGGAGGTGATGTTGAGGATCGCGCCGCTCCGTACGCGCAGCTCGGGCAGCAGCGTCTGGATCAGGGCCAGCGGGGCCAGCGTGTTGATCCTGAACGCCCGTTCCAGGTCGGGCAGCGGCTGGTCGGCGAGCCGGGGCAGCGGTGTCGTACCGAGGACGCTCGCGTTGTTGACCAGCAGGTCGAGCCCGCCCGCTTCCCGTACGGCGTCCGCGAGGGCCGTGCGGTGAGCGGGATCGGCGACGTCGCCCGCGAGCGCGGTGACCTGGGCGGCCCGCAGCTCGTCGGCCACCGCCGCCAGCGCCGGGGCGCCGCGCGCGTCGATGATCAGCCGCCAGTCGTCCCGGGCGAGCACATGGGCGAGGGCGCGGCCGAGCCCCCGGGAGGCTCCGGTGATGAGCGCCGTTCTCCTTGGGTTCGTCATGATCTCGACGCTAGGAACCGCGCTCCGCGACGGCATCGGGCATGCGGTCCCGGGCGGCTCGGCCGATGGTCCTAGGTCCTGCATCGCGCCGGTAATCCGGCAGAATTACCCGCACGTCCCCGGCCGTGCCCGGGGAGGAGTGCCGGCCGGTGCGTAGGTACGCCGCACGGCGGAGTCGGCAGAACGCGTCCAGGGAGTACGTTTTCCATGAAGGGCGCGACACGCCCAGGATGAGGCGGATGGACCGGTATGGGAACTGAGCACGGGAACGGCGCCGAAGCGGAGGCCTCCACGGGCTCCCGCGCGCCCGGCGAGGCCGGGGCCGCGCTGCACGCCGTGAGTTCCGCCGTGCTCGCCGTGACCCGCCACCTGTCCGTGCACGAGGTCCTCCAGGTGATCGTGCGGGCGGCGGCGCAGCTGCTGGACGCCCGCTACGCCGCCCTCGGCGTACCGGACGACGAGGGCTCGTTCGCCGAGTTCGTCGTCGAGGGCGTCTCGGACGAGGAGTGGGAGGCGATCGGCCCGCTCCCCCGCCAGCACGGCATGCTGGCCGCGATGCTGCGCGGCAACGTGCCCAAGCGGCTGGACGACATCCGCCGCGAGCCCGAGTTCGAGGGCTGGCCGGTGGCGCATCCGGTGCTCAAGGACTTCCTCGGCGTACCGATCCGGGACGGCTCGGACGTGCTCGGGATCATCTTCCTCGCGAACAAGCGCGGCCAGGCGGGCAAGCGCGGCCAGGCCGGCGGGAACCGCCGCGAGGGGGAGCCGCGCGGTTTCACCGAGCACGACGAGGAACTGCTCACGCTCTTCGCCGCGCACGCCGCCATCGCGATGACCAACGCCCGGCTGTACGAGGACAATCGCGAGCTGACCGTCGTCGCCGAGCGCAACCGGCTGGCCCGCGAGCTGCACGACGCCGTCGCGCAGAAGCTCTTCTCGCTGCGGCTGACCGCCCGCGCCGCCGCGGCCCTCGCCGAGCGCGACCCGGCCCGTACCGTCCAGGAACTCGAGCAGGTGGAACGGCTCGCGGCCGAGGCGCTGGCCGAGCTGCGCGCCGTGATCTTCGAGCTGCGCCCGGCCGACCTCGCGGACGGGCTGGTCGCCTCGCTGCGCAAGCACGTGGAGGTCCTGGACCGCGCGTACGAGACCGACGTGCGCTTCACCGCCGACCATGCGGCGGCGGACGTGGTGCTCGGTGAGCAGCAGGAGGCGGTGCTCTTCCGGATCGCGCAGGAGGCACTGCACAACGCGCTGCGGCATGCCAAGGCCGGCGGCGTGGAAGTCCGTCTCCTCGCCACGGACGGGCACGCCGTGCTGGAGGTGGCCGACGACGGCTCCGGATTCGACCCGGCGGCGGTGGCCCAGAGCGCCGAGCAGAACGGCGGCGGGCTGGGCCTGGCCTCGATGCGGGACCGGGCGGAGGCGGCCGGCGCCGCGTTCACCGTCGACGCGTCCCCGGGAATCGGCACGGTCGTACGGCTGGAGGTGCCGTTGTGAGGCATGCTGGGGCGGTTCAAGTACGTACGGCCGAGGAGGGTGCGGTGATCAGGGTGCTGATCGCCGACGACCATCCGGTGGTCCGGCAGGGGCTGCGCACCTTCCTGGGCGTGCAGGACGACATCGAGGTCGTCGGTGAGGCGGCGGACGGTCTGTCGGCCGTGTCGCTGGCCGAATCGCTCAAGCCCGATATCGTGCTGATGGACCTCAAGATGCCGGGCGCCGACGGCTTGGCCGCGCTGACGGAGTTGCGGGCTCGAGGGGTGGCGGCACGGGTGCTCGTCCTGACCAGCGTCACGGAACGGGGGCACGTGCTGCCGGCGGTGCAGGCGGGCGCGGCCGGGTATCTCTATAAGGACGTCGCTCCGCAGGCGCTCGTCCAGGCGATCAGGGCCGTCCATGATGGGCATGTCCTGTTCGCTCCGGACGCCGCCGAGGCGATGGTACGAACGGGATCGGGCATCGACGACCGCGGTCCGGCTTCACTGACCGAACGGGGTCCGCTGACCGAACGGGAGAGGGAGGTACTGGTGCAGATCGCGCGGGGCAGGTCCAACCGGGAGATCGCCCGTGCGCTGTCGGTCTCCGAGAAGACGGTCAAGACCCACGTCAGTAATCTGCTCATGAAACTGGGAGTGCAGGATCGGACGCAGGCGGCGTTGTACGCCGTCCGCCATGGACTGGCCGGCGAGTGATACAACTCCTCTGACAGGATCGTCATCGAAATCGGTATGAACGTAGCAATCAGATACGCAGCAGGCAGTGACATCGGATGCAACCGTGAGAACAACGAGGACTCCGGTTATGCCGGTGCGCGGTTGATCGCGGTCGCCGACGGAATGGGCGGGTACGCGGGCGGCGAGGTGGCCAGCTCCACGGTCATCGGCTCGCTGCGCCCATTGGACACCGACACTCCTCCCAATGATCTTGTCGAGACGCTCGGCCGTGCGGTCGCCGAAGCCAACGAGAAGCTCCGCATCGTGCGTGAGGAGCGGCCCGACCTGAGCCGGATGGGCACCACGCTCACCGCCATGCTCTGGTCCGGTGCCTCGGTGGCGGTGGCGCACATCGGCGACTCCCGCGGCTATCTGCTGCGGGACGGTGAGCTCTTCCAGATCACCAAGGACCACACGATGGACCAGTTGCTCAGCGAGGAGGCCGAGCAGTCGGGCGGTACCGCCGACCCGGCCGAGATCTCCCGGCTGTCGCACGTCCTGTACCGGGTCCTGGACGGCCGCGAGGACCGCGAGCCCGATCTGCGCCTTCGCGAGGGCCGTCCGGGCGACCGCTACCTGCTCTGCTCGGACGGGCTGAGCGGCGTGGTGGACGCGCAGACGATCTACGAGGTGCTGTCGGCCGAGCCGGATCCGCACCGCGCGGTCCAGCGGCTGATCGAGCTGGCCCGCGACGGCGGCGGCCCCGACAACATCACCGGGGTCATCGCGGACGTCCTCGAGGCCGAGCAGGTCGGCGAGCACGAGCCTCCGATCACGGTCGGCGCCGCGGCCCAGGCCCAGGCCTGACGCCACCGTCCCGTACCGCGACACCCTGCGCGTACGGTGCCGGACCGCCGTGCCACGCGCCGTACCGCGACGCCCTGCGCCGGCCGAGCCGCCCCGCCCCGGCCGACGTGCGACACGCCGAGCGAAGGCGCCATGCTCGAACGTTCCGTCCCGTTCACGATAAAGACGTCACCGCCAGCTGGTGTTTTGTCCTACCCTGGGCCACTGAGGTGGAGTTGATCGAGCCCTAGGTCACGGTCCGATCGCAGATGGTCGCCTGGACTTGACCCACCTCGGGGTGGACCCGATATACGGGTCACTCGAAACAGTCATCGAGGCGGAGGATTCGTGGGGGGAGTGCCCGGGGCGACGGCCGCCGGTGCACCACGGGGTGCGCTCGGCGAGCTTATCGACCGGACCCTCACCGCCGCGCGGCACGGCCCTGTGGGCGTGGTGCTGCGCGTCGCTGCGATGGCCACGGCGGCCATCGGTGCGGCATGGATCCATCGCATCAACGACCCCGGCGTGCTCTGCCCCCTGAGGGCGGTCACCGGGATCCCTTGCCCCCTGTGCGGGGGCACCACCGTGTTCATCGAGATGGGATCGGGCCGGCCGGTCCGGGCCGTACTCGCGAACCCGGTGGCCTTCGCCGGCGCGATCGCCCTCGCGCTCGCTCCGCTGGGACTGGGAGATCGGTGGCGGGCACTCCAGCCGAACGCTCGCGCATGGGTGTTCGGCACCGCCCTCTTGGGGTCGGAGTTGTGGCAGCTTGTCCGACTCGGGGTGCTGCGAGTTTGAAGGCGAACTGATCGTCGGCCAAACTTGCGGAGCCCCCCGGGTCCGGCGGGCGTCACATACACCACAAGGGTCAATCAATAAGGAGCAAGTGTGGGTAACCCCTACGACCCGTACGGGCAGCAGCAGCCGGGCTACGGGCAGCAGCCCGGGTACGGCCAGCAGCCCCCGGCGCAGCCTGGCTACGGCCAGCAGCCGGCCCAGCCCGGGTACGGTCAGCAGCCCCCGGCACAGCCGGGCTACGGGCAGCAGCCCCAGCAGCCCCAGCCGGGCTACGGTCAGCCTCCGGCGCAGCAGCCGGGGTACGGCCAGCAGCCGCAGGCCCAGCCGGGCTACGGACAGCAGCAGCCCGGGTACGGTCAGCAGCCGCAGGCCGGCTACGGGCAGCAGCAGGACGTCCATCACCACCACTACGGGGCTCAGGGCGGCGGCCAGCTCGCCGAGTGGGGCTCCCGCGTCGGCGGCTACCTGATCGACTCGCTGATCATCGCCGGTCCGCTGATGCTGATCTACGTGATCACGCTGGTGCTCTTCAGCTCGGGCAGCGGTGGCGCCAGCGCCATCGGCCTCCTGCTGATGGCCGTCGGCTGGCTGCTGTCCCTGGCCGGCCTCATCTGGCTGGTCTACCAGGAGGGCACGACCGGCCAGACGATCGGCAAGCGCCAGATGGGCATCCGCCTCGTCGGTGCCCAGACCGGGCAGCCGATCGGCTTCGGTATGGCGTTCCTGCGCAAGATCTGCCACGCGGCCGACAGCTTCGCCTGCTACGTCGGCTTTCTCTGGCCGCTGTGGGACGAGCGCAAGCAGACCTTCGCCGACAAGATCTGCAACACCCTCGTCGTTCGCGCCCGGTAAGGGCACGGCCACCGGCGTTCGAGAACGGGGCGTCCACTCACCGCACAGGGTGGGAGGGCGCCTCGTTTCGCGTTCCCGGCCCTAGCGCGTCCTCAGGGAACGGGGTCGAAGGCGCTGTTGCAGGCGGCCACCCGGGCGCGCCGTACGGCGCGGTCGAGCAGCCGGAGCGCCTCGTCACGGCGGCGCATCTGGTCGGCGTTGAGGCCGTGGCCGTCCAGCCGCCCGGCCAGCTCCACCACGAGCGCGAGCCGTCCGGCCAGGGCGGCGACCCGGTGCGCGCGCTGCGGGTAGCCGGGCGCCAGCGGATGGTCGCCGCGGTCGGGATCGCGCAGGTCGTTCAGGGTGTCGACGATCTCGGGCGGTACGCCGGCCACGTCGTCCACGGTGAGCAGGGCCTCGGTCGCGTCCCGCATGGTGAGCATGAGCTGCCGGTCGGCGTCCGGGAGCGTGGGCACGTCGGGGGCGGTGGCGGCGGCGTCGTACGACCGCCAGCGCACGCCCACATAGGACGAGCCGCGGCGGTCCTCGCCCGGCACGAGCCCGACCGCGCGGTCGGGCAGCACGGCGATGACGGCGGCCTCGGCGTCCAGGGCGGCCCGGTTGAAGCCCGGCGGCCCGGTGAGGCCGAGCGGATCGCCCGGCGCGGGCAGCGCCAGCCGCAGCCCGGTCATCCCCTCCACCCGCAGCTCGCCGAGCCGGCGGCGGAGCGTGACCTCGTCCAGCCGGTCGCCGCCGGCGCCGTCGGGCGGTACGGCGGCGGCGCTCACGATCTGCGGGCCGGCGAGCTTCTCGACCGCGTCGACCGCCTCGTCCAGGCCGACGTGTCCGGTCAGCCACGCATTACCCCAAGCGACAACGGCGGTCGCCGCGTCACCCGCGTCGTTGCCCGTGTCACCCTGTCGAACCCCTGCGCACATGCAGACCACCATAAGTGCTCGACATCGCATAGGTTCTTTCCTGAGGATGGATCACCAGGCAAGGCGAGATTGGGGACAAAGGCGAGCGATGGCCGGCGAGGTACTGCAGCTCCGCGAGGTGGGGGTCAAACGGGACGGCGCGGATCTGCTGCGCGGGATCACGTGGACCGTGAACGAGAACGAGCGCTGGGTGGTCGTCGGCCCGAACGGCGCGGGCAAGACGACGCTCCTCCAGGTCGCCGCCACCCTGCTGTACCCGACCCTGGGGTCGACCGAGGTCCTCGGCGAGGAACTGGGCCGCACCGACGTGTTCGAGCTGCGTCCCCGGATCGGCATCGCCAGCGCGGCCGTGGCCGAGAAGGTCCCGGCCGGTGAGACGGTCATCGACCTGGTGCTGACCGCCTCGTACGCGATCCTGGGCCGCTGGCACGAGGAGTACGACTCCACCGACGTCAGCCGGGCCGTGGGGCTGCTGGAGGCGCTGGGCTGCGCCGACCTGATCCGGCGGCGGTTCGACACGCTGTCGGAGGGCGAGCGCAAGCGCGTCCAGATCGCCCGCGCCCTGATGCCCGACCCCGAGTTGCTGCTGCTGGACGAGCCCGCCGCCGGGCTCGACCTGGGCGGCCGCGAGGACCTGGTCGCCCGGCTGGCGCGGCTGGCCGACGACCCGGGCGCGCCCACGATGGTGCTGGTCACGCACCATGTGGAGGAGGTCCCCGACGGCTTCACCCACGCGCTGCTGCTGCGCCGCGGCGAGGTGGTCGCGCAGGGCAAGGTGGACGAGGTCTTCACGCCGGAGCACCTGGGCCGCTGCTTCGGCCTCGCGCTCACCGTCGAGCGCCAGAACGGCCGCTGGTACGCCCGGGCCGCCGACCCCCGCTGATCCCGTTCTCCCTCACCCCTGATCGGCGTCCCGCCACCTGCCGCGCACGTCCCGGGCGTCGTCGATGCGCCGGTACGGGACCGTTCCAGGCACCCCGGCGCGGTTCCTGATCTGCGGCTTCCCTACGATCGTGAGCCATTGCGAACTTGTGGAAGCTGGGTGGGTGAGCCTTGAACGTGCTCGATGCGATCGCGGTGCTGGCCGCCGGGGTCGCCGCCGGTGGCATCAACGCCATCGTGGGCTCCGGCTCCCTGATCACGTTCCCGACCTTGCTGGCTTTGGGGTACCCGCCGGTCGTCGCCAACGTCTCCAACAACGTCGGCCTGGTGTCGGGCAACCTCAGCGGCGCGTACGGGTACCGCCGGGAGCTGAAGGGCCAGCGCGGCCGGCTGCTGCGGCTGGGCAGCGCCTCGCTGATCGGCGCGCTGGCGGGCGGGCTGCTGCTGCTGAGCCTGCCGCCCGAGGCGTTCGACATCATCGTGCCCGGCCTCATCATGATCGCGCTGGTGCTGGTGGTCGTGCAGCCCAGGCTCCAGGGGTGGTTGCAGGCCCGCCGGGAAGGGATGGAGCGGCACCGGCCGGACGGCGGCCCGGCGCTGTGGCTGGGCGTGCTGGCCACGGGCGTGTACGGCGGCTACTTCGGGGCCGCGCAGGGCATCGTGCTGATCGCGATCCTGGGGCTCGCGCTCGACGACGATCTGCAGCGCCTGAACGGGGCCAAGAACGCGATGGCGGCGGTCGTCAACGGCACCGCCGCGCTGCTGTTCATCGCGATGTGGCTGCTCTCCGACACGGTGATCGACTGGTGGGTGGTGCTGCTGATCGCCGTCGGCTCGACGATCGGCGGGCTGCTGGGCGCCAAGGTGGGACGGCGGATCCCGCCGCTGGTGCTGCGCGGCGTGATCGTGGTCGTGGGTGTGGCGGCGATCGTCCAGCTGCTGGCCGGCTGACCCGCGATCGACGGCGACTGACCTGCGCTTTCGGCGGCCCGCCGAGGGTTGCGCCGACCGCTTTCCGGGTATATATCGAACATCTGTTCGAATGCGGAAGGGAAGCCGGATGAAGGGCGACTGGGTCGAGATCGTGGTCGATGTCGGCGGGTCGGCGACCAAGACCTACGAGGTGGCCGCGACCCGCGCCGGGCGCCGGGTCGAGATCGGCAACCGGCGCGGGGTGGTGGAGGTCAGCGAGGTGACCCGTACGGGCACGACGGTCCGCACGGCCCGCTTCATGGCCACAAGGGTCCTGGCACTGGTGGAGCACCCGGTCCTGGACGAGCCGGACGCGCACCGTTCCGGCGACGTGCCCCCCGGTTGACTCGTGGCGTGTTCGCCTCTGCGCGGCTCTGGAAGGGCGAACACGCCACGAGTCAACGGAAGTCGGTCTTGCGGATCAGGCAGTGGACGCCCTTGATCTGGTCGACCACCTGGCTGATCTCGAAGTCGGCGGCGGCGCTGAGATAGGCCAGGGCGGTGTGCCGGGGCATCCCCTGGGTGCGGGACAGGAAGCCGACCGCCGCCCGTACGGCGCGCCGCAGGGCCTCGTCGAGGTCCTCGTGCAAGCCGACCGGCAGCCAGTGGGTGGCGGTCTCGGCGAACGGCTCGCCGAGCACGCCGAGCAGCGTGGTGGCCTCCGCGTGGGGGATCACGGTGAGCCGTACGGTCGCGCGGAGGGGTGCCTCCAGGGCGGTGAGCGCGACCTCCCCGTCCCCCTGGGCGTAGTGCGGGTCTCCGGCGTAGAACGAGGCGCCGGGCACCTGGACGGGCAGGTAGAGCGACGAGCCGACCTGGAGTTCGTTGATGTCGAGGTTCCCGCCGAAACTGCCGGGCGGGACCGAGTGGAGGGTGTCGGGGGTGTCGGTGGCGACGCCCATCAGCCCGAGGAACGGGGCGAGCGGGAAGCGTGCGGCGCGCCCGTCCCCGTACGGGAGGATCCCGTGCAGGCGCCCGGCCTCCTCGATGACCTCGGTGAACTCGCACACGCTGTTGTACGCGCGGGTTCCGCCGACCGTCGCCGGGCCGGTGTCGGGCTCGGTCTCGGGGAACTCGCCGGGCAGGGCGCCGTACCCGTGCCTGCTGCTGATGAAGCCGTACGGCGCTCGCACCAGGAGGCCGAGCGTCTCGACCCGCAGCACGTCGCCGGGTTCGGCGCCCGCGACCTCGATGGGGCCGGTGACCACGTGCGGGCCGTCGGTGTCGAAGTCGTGCCGGACGCCGGACGCGGCGAGATCGCGGGCGTCGGCGAGGACCCGGTCGGCGGGCACGCCGAAGCCGGCCAGGTAGGCGGCCGGGTCGCGGCCCTGGTCCTCCAGGATGCCCTCGTGGCTGAGCGTGTCGATGGTGACGGTGTCGCCGGAGGCCACCCGCAGCACCGGGGGGCGGTCCCGGTTGGGGAGCCGGCCCCACAGGCAGGTCTCGGGCGTGGTCGGGAGGTAGTGCGTGCCGTCGATGCGGCCCTGTTTCGGCTGGAGCATGGCCGCATGCTCGCCAGGCGGTGGGGCGGGACCGTTCCGCGAGCGTTAACTCGCGGTAACGGTCCTGCATTGCGAGATGGTGTCTCGTATTGCCGTCAGAGATCGAGTACCAGGCGGGACGAGGAGCAGCGGCCGACGCAGATCATCATGGTCCGTCCGGCGGCGCGCTCCTCCTCGGTGAGCAGCGAGTCGCGGTGCTCGGGCTCGCCGCCGAGCACGCGGGTCTCGCAGGCACCGCAGTAGCCCTTCTCGCAGTCGTACGACAGGCCGGGCAGCGCCTCCCTGACGACCTCGATGATCCGCCGGTCGGCGGGGACGCGCAGCGTACGGCCCGTACGGGCGAGATGGACGTCGAACGCGGTGTTCAGCGCCGGGTCGAACGCGACCTCCAGCGAGTCGTCGCCGGTGAAGCGCTCGACGTGCAGCCGCGCCCGGATGCCGAGTTCGTCGCAGGCGCGCTCGGCCGCCGCGATCATCCCGGTGGGCCCGCAGCAGTAGATCGCGGTGTCCGGCCCGGTGGCCGCCAGGACGGCGCGCAGGTCGGGAACGCCCGCTTCGTCCTGCGGCATGAGCTGGAGCCGGTCGCCGGCCAGGGCGGCCAGTTCGTCCCGGAACGCCATCGAGGCACGGGTACGGCCGCCGTACAGGACGCGGAAGCCCGCTCCGCGCCGGGACACCGCGCGCACCATCGCCAGGATGGGCGTGACGCCGATGCCGCCCGCCAGGAAGAGGTAGTCCTCGGCGTCCACCAAGGGGAAGTGGTTGCGCGGCCCGCGTACACCGAGGGTGATGCCGGTACGGACCAGCGCGTGCAGTTCCTCGGAGCCGCCCCGGCCGTCCGGCTCGCGGAGCACCGCCACCCGGTAGCGCGAGCGGTCGCGGGGGTCGCCGCACAGCGAGTACTGGCGCACTCGTCCGGACGGCAGCCGCACCTCCAGATGCGCGCCTGGCTCCCAATCGGGGACCTCGCCGTCGGCCGGCGCCATCGTCAGGGCGAGCACGCCGTCGGCCGCGGGCTCGGCGCCGGTCACGGTCATCTCGTACGCGGCGTTGGAGGGAGCGGCCGTGATCCGGTCCGAGGAGGCGCGCGGTCCTGGGGTGAAGGTGGCCGGGATCGCGTCCCAGCCCTTCTGGTTGCCGCTGGACGGGTAGCCGACGAGGCCGTCCTCCACGACCTGGAAGTCCGGCAGCCGGGTCAGCACCTGCGTGATCATCTCGCGGAACATGGCGCGGGCCAGATGGGCGCCCGCGCAGCGGTGCGAGCCGATGCCGAAGCTCAGGTGCCGGGACGCGTCGCGGTCGAGCCTGACCCGCTCGGGCTCGGGGAACACGGCGGGGTCGTGGTTGGCGGCCACCCACGGGATCAGCACGCGCTCCCCGGCACGTACGGGGCAGCCGCCGACCTCGGTGCCGGTACGCGCCGTACGGGCCATGGACTGCGAGGGCGCGAACGCCCGCAGGAACTCCTCGGTCGCG
The DNA here is from genome assembly GCF_044326315.1 of Actinomadura sp. 9N407. Taxonomy (NCBI): domain Bacteria; kingdom Bacillati; phylum Actinomycetota; class Actinomycetes; order Streptosporangiales; family Thermomonosporaceae; genus Actinomadura; species Actinomadura sp. 9N407. The sequence continues at coordinate 151,145 of NZ_JBIRAW010000020.1, forward strand.
CGTTCCAGCAGGTCGGGCGACTCGATGAGGCGGCGCCGCTGGTCGGGGTTCCGGCTGAGGTGGACCAGCACCGAGCCGGTGAGGGAGGTGGTGGTGTCGACGCCGCCCGCGATGAGCAGCCCGATGACCGAGACCAGCTCGTCCTCACCGAACGGCTCGCCGTCCGCGCCACGCGCGGTGACCAGCGCGCTGACCGCGTCGGCGGCGGGTTCTGCGCGGCGGGCCCGGATCAGCTCGCGGATGCGCTGCTCCATGTACGCCAGGCCCTCGGCGCCGCGCCGGGCCCGCTCGCTGCCGGCGGGGGCGGCGAAGATGTCGTGGATCGGGCCGGCGAGCGGCGCCCAGTCCGCTTCGGGAAAGCCCAGCCAGTCCAGGGTGACGGCGGCGGGCACCGGGTTGGTCAGGTCGCGGACGAAGTCGGCCGAGCCGTGCTCGATGAACGCGTCGACGGCGCGGGCGGCGTGCCGGGCGATCATCGGCCGCAGCCGGTCGACCGCCGCCGGGGTCAGCAGCGGGTTGATGAGGTCGCGGTAGCCGGTGGCGTCCGGCGGGTCGAGCTCGATCGGGTACTGGGCCAGGCCGGGGCCGCTCGGGATGACGATCGAGACCGCGTCCACGCCGGTCGCCTCGCGCGAAGAGGAGAAGGTGTCGTCGTCGCGGGCGATCCGGCTCACGTCGGCGTACCGGGTCGTATAGACGAAGCCGCCGTGCGCTTCGGTGCGGCCCACCGGACAGCTCTCGCGGTACGAGGCGTAGTAGGCGACCGGGTCGGCCGTGCACTCGGCCGAGTGGTGGTCGAACGTCTGATGAGAAAAGGGCTGCTGCGTCATGGGCGCTGACTCCAGATGCGCATGGAATTCGCGCGGTGTTGCCCAGCCGCGCCACTGGGAGCGAGAGGTCAGAAGGTCAGGACGGCCTTGCCGACCGTTCCGGTGCGGGCGGCCTCGGCCGCCTCGCCGATCCGCTCGAACGGGAAGCGCGTGACGATCCGGTCCACCGGGAACCGGCCTGCGGCCTGCAGTGCCAGCAGTTCGGGCATGAAGACCTGGGGCATCGCGCCGCCGCCGATGATGCCGGTGATGGTGCGGCCGTTGAGGACACTGCGCCAGTCGAAGGTCATCTCGGGGCTCGGGCCGACACCGATCACGCCGCAGTGGCCCAGCGGGGCGAGGGCCTCCACGGCGGTACGGAGCACGTCCGCGCGGCCGGTGGTGTCCAGGACGAAGTCGAAGCCGTCGGGGGCGATCGAGCGGAGCTCTTCGGCCGTGCCGTCGCCGCCGCCGACGCCGTGCGTGGCGCCGAGCGAGCGGGCCGTGGCCAGCCGTTCCGGGTTGACGTCCACGGCCGCGATGACCGAGCAGCCGCTGAGCACGGCCGCCAGCACCGAGGCGACCCCGACCGCGCCGGCTCCGAACACCGCCAGCGACGAGCCGGGCGAGGGGCGCAGCACGTTGAGCACGCCGCCGGCGCCGGTCTGGAACCCGCAGCCGAACGGGCCGGCCAGGGTCAGGTCGGCCTCCTTGCCGATCGGCACGACGGCGCGGGCGGGCGCGATCACGTGGTCGGCGAACGCCGACTGCCCGAGGAAGTGCGCGTTGATCTCGGTGCCGCCCAGCGAGACCGCCGAGGACCCGTCCGGCCGGCGTCCGGTGAAGTTGAGCGCGTCGAACCGCAGGCAGTACGCGGGGGAGCCGGTGAGGCAGGGGCGGCAGAGGCCACAGGAGGTGAACGTCATCGCCACGTGGTCGCCGGGGGACACCGAGGAGACCTGGTCGCCGACCGCCTCGACGATGCCCGCGCCCTCGTGGCCGAGGACGGCGGGGGCCTCGAAGAAGGTGGCGAATTCAAGGTCGGTGGCGCAGATGCCGACGCTGCTCATCCGTACCAGGACCTCGTCCGGACGCGGCGGGCCGAGCTCCACCTCGCGCAGTGCCAAGGGCTTGCCCGGGGTCTCCAGGACGGCGGCGGTGACGCGCATGCGGACTCCCCAACACATTTCACAGAAAGATACGGCATCTTGACATGCGGGATAATCGGGGTCAAGGATTTCGCCATGTCCCCACTTGGTATTCCGGTCGCCCGGCAGCTCATCGACGGTCAGTGGCATTCCACCCGCGACAAGGGCGGGATCGACGTTCTCGATCCCGCGACGGGGCAGGTCGTCCAGCAGGTCGCGCGCGGCGGTGAGCGGGACGTCGACGACGCGGTGGCGGCGGCCCGGCGCGCCTTCCCCGGATGGGCGGCGACCTCGCCCGCCGAACGCGGTGCCCTGCTGGGCCGGTGGGCCGCGCTCATCATGGAGCGGATCGAGGAGCTGGCCCGCTGCGAGGCGCAGGACGTCGGCAAGCCGCTGTCGGGCGGGCGGACGAACGTGTTCATCGCGCACGGCATCATCGAGTACTTCGCCGGTGCCGCCGACAAGCTCACCGGGGTCACGCTGCCGACCCGTACACCTGACTACCTCGGCTTCACGATCCCGGAGCCGTACGGGGTCTGCGCGGTCGCGATCCCTTGGAACGTGCCGATGGTCCTGACCGCGGCCAACGTCGCGCCCGCGCTCGCGGCGGGCAACACCGTCGTGCTCAAGCCGTCCGAGATCGCCCCGCTCGCGCCGATGGCGCTGGCCGAACTGGCCAGGGAGGCCGGGTTCCCGCCCGGAGTCCTGAACGTGGTGACCGGTCTCGGTACGGAGGCGGGCGTCGCGCTCACCTCGCATCCCGGCGTCGACCACATCAGCTTCGTCGGCTCGACGGCGACCGGCCGCGCGGTGATGCGCGCCGCCGCCGGCAACCTGGTGCCGGTCAAGCTGGAGCTGGGCGGCAAATCGCCCAACGTGGTGTTCGCGGACGCGGACCTGGACGTGGCGATTCCCGCGATCGTCGGCTCCATCACCGAGAACGCCGGCCAGAACTGCTACGCGGGCGCGCGGCTGCTGGTCGAGGAGTCGATCCGTGCCGAGGTGGTGGAACGGGTCGCGGACGGCATGCGCGCCGTACGGATGGGGACCTGGGACCAGGACCTCGACATGGGGCCGATCGTCAGCGAGGCCCAGTACAAGCGCGTGCTCGGCTTCCTGGAGGAGGCGCCTGGGGACGGGGCGCGCGTGGTCACCGGAGGCCTCGGCGCCGAGGTCCCGCCCGGCGGCTGGTTCGTGGCGCCGACCGTACTGGACCGGGTGGAGCCGGGTATGCGGGTCGTACGGGAGGAGGTGTTCGGCCCGGTCCTGGCGGTCCAGGGCTTCACCGGCACCGCGCAGACCGTCGAGATGATGAACGACACCGACTTCGGCCTGCTGGCGTGCGTGTGGACCGACGACGTGTCGCGGGCTCTGCGGGTCGCGAAGCTGGTGCGCTCCGGGCAGGTCGCGGTGAACCAGTTCCATGACGCCGGAGTGATCGGGTTCCCGTTCAACATGCAGGGGGACAGCGGCTTCAGCGCGGGCGGCGGGTATGCGGCGCTGCGCGAGTACACGCAGGAGAAGGCGGTCGCGGTACGGCTGCTGGATCGCTGACGGTCGCCTGGAGGGCCGCCGCGAAGCCGCCGGGGCGCCCGCCGGATGTCACCGCTGTTACGTGCTGGTCACGGGGGCCGTCAGTTTCCTCCGAGGTGTTGACACACCGGCGGGGCGAGGTTCAGAGTTGCCTCACATTGCGAGTCGGTGACTCACAATGCGAGATGAGTTTCGGGTGGCATCGGCCGGAGGTCCTGGTGAGAGCACTGGTCCAGACGAGGTTCGGCGGTCCGGAGGCGATGTCGCTCCGGCACATCCCCGACCCTGCCGCGGGACCGCGGGACGTGCTGGTCCGGGTCCGGGCGTGCGGGCTGAACCGGCTCGACATCCTGCAGCGGCGCGGCCCCGCGGTGCTGCCCCGGTTCCGCCTGCCGCACATCGCCGGGATGGACGTCGCGGGGCACGTCGAGGCGGTCGGCGCCGAGGTGCGCGGCCTCGCCACCGGCGACCGCGTGGTGATCGACCCGACGCACGGTTGTGGAACGTGCCCGCGCTGCGAGGCCGGTGACCCGGGCAACTGTCCCGAACTGCGCGTCGTCGGCGGCAATGTCGCCGGGGGCTTCGCGGAGTACGTCGCCGTTCCCGCGCGGCTCGTCCACCTCGTACCGGAGCATGTCGCGCTGGACGAGGTGGCCGCCCTGCCCTCGGCATGGGGCACCGCCTGGCACGCCACGCTCGCCGTGGGCCAGGTGTCCGCCGGGGAGGTCGTGGTGGTGCAGGCCGCCGCCAGCGCGGTCAGCATCGCGGCCGTCCAGCTGGCCAAGCGCGCCGGGGCCAAGGTCGTCGCGGTCGCGGGCAACGACGCCAAGCTCGCCCTCGCGGGAGAACTGGGCGCCGACCTGCTCCTGCGCAATGACAGTGACGTGGTGGCCGCCGTCCGCGGCTACACGGATGGAGAAGGTGCGGACATCGCGCTGGATCACGTGGGTGCGGCCACCTGGAACAGCTCCCTGAACAGCCTCCGCGCGGGCGGGCGCCTGGTGATGTTCGGCAACACCGGCGGGGACGAGGTCACGTTCTCGCTCGCGAACGTCTACCACCGGGGCCTGCGCCTGCTGGGATCGGGCGCCTACACCGAGGCCGACTTCGCCGCGATGCTCGCCGCCTACTACGCCGGTGGCCTGCGGGTCGTCCGGTCGGCCGAGTTCGGTCTGGACGAACTGCCCGCCGCGTTCGCCGCCGCCGAGTCCCGCGAGGCCATCGGCAAGGTCCTGGTCCGCCCATGACCCCTGTGCCTGAGAACGGTATCCCTGAGGCTCCTGAACCGGCCGAGCTGCTGGTCACCGGCGGCATGGTCGTGACGATGTCGGCGGGCCGCGAGGTCATCACCGACGCCACCATCGCCATCGCCGAGGGACGCATCGCCGCGATCGGCCCGTACGAGACGGTGCGCGCGAGCCATCCCGGGACCCCGGAGCTGGACGCGAGCGGCTGCGTCATCGTGCCCGGCCTGATCAACGCGCACCAGCACTGCACCGTCGACCCGCTGATCCGCAGCGTGATCCCGGACGGCATCGACGCGCAGGAGGCGATCTTCGGCTGGGCCGTACCGCTGCACGGCCTCGTGAGCGGCGACGACGACGAGCTGTCGGCGGCGCTCACCGCCGCCGAGTCGCTGTCGCGCGGCGTCACCACCGTCCTGGAGGCGGGCACCGTCGCCCACCCGACGCAGGTCGCCGCCGGCTTCACCGCCGCCGGGATCCGCGGCCGCGTCGGCGGCTGGGGCTGGGACGCGCCGGACGTGCCGTACTCGCTGCCCGCGCCCGAGGCGCTGGCCCGCCAGGAGGAGATCGTCCGGTCGCTGCCCGCCGAGGGCCTGGTCACCGGTTGGATCACCCTGGTCGGGCACGACCTGGTCAGCGACGAGCTGTTCACCGGCGCCGCCGAGCTGGCCGAACGCCTCGACACCACGATGACCTGGCACATGTCCCCCGGACCCGGCGACGCCGAGTCGTATCTCCGGCGTACCGGCGTCCGCCCGCTGGTCCATCTGCGCGAGCTCGGCGTCATGGGTCCCCGACTCCTCCTCGGCCATGCCGTATGGCTCGACGTCGACGAGGTCGACGCCGTCCTGGCGACCCGTACGGCCGTCGCCTCCTGCCCCGCCGCGTACCTGCGGCTCGGCCAGGGCTACACGCGGGCCGGCCGGCACGGTGAGCTGGTACGGCGCGGCGGCCGGGTCGCCCTCGGCTGCGACGCCCACAACGCCGGCGACGCACCCGACGTGCTCCGCGCCGCCGGACTGCTCGCCGGGCTCGAGAACGACCGGGGCGCCTGGCCGCTCCGCGCGGACGAGGCGTTCGCGCTGGCGACCTGCTCCGGCGCCGAGGCGATCGGCCTCGGTGACCTGATCGGCTCGGTCGAGGTCGGCAAGGCCGCCGACCTGGCCATCCTCGACACCCGCGACCTGGCCTGGACGCCCCCGGGCGACCTGGCCACCCACCTGGTGTGGGGTGCCCCAAGCCATACCGTCCGCGACGTCCTGGTCGGCGGGAAGGTGGTCGTGCGCGACCACCGGATCACCACCCTCGACGTGGACGCGCTCCGCCAGGAGGCCGTGTCGCGGTCCTCCGCGCTGCTGCGCGCGGCCGGTATCGATGTCCCCCGCCGGTGGCCGGTCGTTCCCGCGACCGCCCTCCACGGCTCCCGCCCGTTCCCCGTCTCACCGTCCGATCGAAAGGACCCCCCGAGGTGAAGAACCCTAGAGCGGTACGGCTCGCGGGCGCGGCACTCGCCTGCGCCACCCTGCTGGCCCTGGCCGGCTGCGCCGAGACCGACGCCACCGCCGGCAAGGACACCCCCAGCGGCGGAGCCGGCGGCGTGCCGCCCGGCTCGCCCGACGTCAACGGCGACGGCAAGGTCGTCATCGGCGTGCTCAGCCCCGGCGACATCAACGACAACGGCTACTACGAGAGCTTCGTGACCGGCGCGGACACGTTCGCCAAGTCCAAGGGCTGGACCGTGATCAAGCGCGGCAGCGTACCGCCCACCGAGGCGCTGAGCGCCGCGCGGGCGCTGTGCCAGCAGAAGGTGGACATGGTGGCGCTGGGCGCCTCCGAACTCAAGGACGCGATCCCGGCCTCGGAGGAAGCGGTCTGTGCCAAGACCGCCTGGTACGTCCCGACCTCGGGGAACGTCGAGCAGACCCCCAAGATCATGCTCTCCACCGATGACGCCGACCAGAGCATTCTGGTCGCCGGCTACGCGGCCGGCGTGCTGATGCAGTCGCGTAACGCCACCAAGGCGGCGTTCGTGACCGGGATGGAGGCCGACTTCACGCTGGCGGCGTCCAAGGCGTTCAAGGCGGGCATCCGCACGGTGATCCCGAACGCGACCGTCACCACCACCTACGCCGGCGACCAGAACGACGCGGCCAAGGCCAAGGAGGCCGTGCAGGCCCAGATCGACCAGGGCGTCCAGGCCGTCTACCCCTACCTCGGCGGTTCCACCGACGCCGCGGCGGCGCTGGCCAACACCAAGAACCTGATCACGCTGACCCCGGGCACCGACCGGTGCGCGTCCACCAGCCCGAAGTTCGACGTCTCCGTGCTGTTCAGCCCCGGCGACTACTTCACCGAGGCGCTCAAGCAGTTCGCCGACGGCAAGCTGGCGATGGGCGTGGAGAAGGTCTGGACGATCGGCAAGGACCCGTTCCCCACGGTCAAGCTCTGCAAGGCCGACCCGGCCCAGCAGGCGAAGATCGACGCGTTCATGAAGGACATCGCGAGCGGCAAGATCAACGCTTCCGCGGAAGTGGACAGGCTGGGCAAGTGACATGACCGACCCATCCCACACGGAGCCCGCGGCGCGGGCACCCGCGCTGCGGCTGCGCGGGATCGGCAAGACCTATGGCAAGGTCGTCGCCTGCGATGCCGTTGATCTGACCGTCGAGCGGGGCGAGATCCACGGTCTGCTGGGTGAGAACGGCGCGGGCAAGTCCACCCTCATGAAAATCCTGCTCGGGCTCGTCCGGCGCGACGCGGGAACGATCCACCGCGACGGCCGTCCGGTCGAGGCCGGCAGCCCGCAGGAGGCGATGGCGCTCGGGATCGGCATGGTGCACCAGCACTTCAGCCTGGTCGAGCCGCTGACCGTCTGGGAGAACGTCATCCTGGGCGACACCGGCCGGATCGACCGGGCCCGGGCGTGCGCGGAGGTCGAGGAGGTCGGCCGCCGGTACGGGCTGCCGATCGATCCGCGCGCCCCGGTCTCCCGGCTGTCGGCGGGCGAGCGGCAGCGGGTGGAACTGATCAAGTGCCTGCGCCGCGACCCGTCGGTGCTCGTCCTGGACGAGCCCACCTCGGTGCTCACCCAGGCCGAGTCGGCCGAGCTGTTCGGGGTGCTACGCGAGGTGGTGCGCGGCGAGGACCGCGCGGTGGTCCTGATCAGCCACAAGCTGGCCGAGATCACCGCCGCCACCGACCGGGTGACGGTGCTGCGCCGGGGCCGGGTCGTCTTCCACAGCGAGACCGCCGCGACCAGCCCGCAGGAACTGGCCCGGCAGATGGTCGGCCGGGACGTGTCGCTGCGGGCCGAGGCGGCCGCGCTGGGCATGCTGCCGGTCGAACGCCGCGGCAAGCCCTCCTCCCGGGCGCAGGCCCCGGAAGAGACGGCGGCGGAGGAGCCCGCGCTGCGGCTGGCCGACGTGGTCGTCCGTTCGGAGGGCGTGACCCTGCTCGACGGCTTCGGCCTGGACGTGGCCGCCGGCGAGATCCTCGGCCTGTACGGGGTCGAGGGCAACGGCCAGGCCGCCTTGGGCGACCTGCTGTCCGGGCTGATCGAGCCGGTGTCCGGAACGGTCGAGATCGGCGGCGTACAGGTCGACCCGGCCAAGCCCGGCGCGCTGCACCGGGCCGGGCTCGGCATCGTCCCCGAGGACCGGCACGCCTCCGGGATCGTGCTGGACATGAGCGTCACCGACAACCTGGTGATGAAGTCGCTCGGTGCCGTCAGCGGCCGGCTGCTGGTCGACCGGCGCAAGGCGAACGAGGTGGCACGGCGGCTGGCGGCGGAGTTCAACATCGTCACCTCGTCGCTGGACGCGCCCGTCCGCAGCCTGTCGGGCGGCAACCAGCAGCGCGTGGTGCTCGCCCGCGAGATGTCGGCGTCCCCGTCCGTTCTGGTCGCCGCCCAGCCCACGCACGGCCTGGACGTCGGCGCGATCGAGGACATGTACCTGCGCCTGCGCAAGGCCGCGTCGGGAGGGGTGGCGGTATTGCTGATCAGCACCGAACTGGAGGAGGTCATGGCGCTGGCCTCGCGGATCGCGGTGATCTCCCGTGGCCGGATCGCCGGAGTGCTGTCCACCGGCGAAGCCAGCGCGGAACGGCTGGGGATGCTGGTCGGGGGTGAGGCGGCGGCATGAAGGAGCGAAGCGAGTTCATGACGCCTGTTCTCGGCGGGGGGTGTGGGGGGTCGTCCCCCCACGAGGTGACGACATGAGCGAGGGAGACGGGTCGGGGCGGCGGTTGGCCGCTTATCTCAATCCCGGGGCGCTCGCCTCCGGTTCGGGGTCCGGCGGACTGGCCGTGGCCGGGGTGACGGTTCTCGCCGTCGGGCTCGCGCTGGCACTGTCATCCGTGCTGGTCGCGATCACCGGCGGCTCGCCGGTCGGTGCCGTGAAGGCGCTGTACCAAGGCAGCCTCGCGGACTCGTCGGCGTGGAGTTCCACGCTGCTCTACACGGCACCGCTGCTGCTGGTGGCGATCGGGGCGTGCGTCTGCGTACGGGCCGGGGTGTTCAACCTCGGCCAGGAGGGCCAGGTGCTCATCGGGGCCCTGGCCGGCGCCTGGATCGCCCTCCGGCTGGCATTGCCGGGCCCGGTGCTGCTGCTGACCGTGCTGGTGGGGGCGGCGGTGGCGGGCGGTGCCTGGGCGGGGATCAGCTCGCTGATGCACCGGGTACGGGGCGTCAACATCGTCGTCAGCACGCTGCTGATGACCTTCCTGGCCCAGCAGCTCATCGCGTACGCGGTGAACACGCCCTGGCTGCTGCAGGAGACCAGGCGGGGCGAGGCGACGGTCTCGCCGCAGTCCAACAAGCTGCCGGACGGCGCGCTGCTGGGCTCGTTCGGCGAGTATCCGGGGCTGCAGATCAACCTCGGGCTGCTGATCGCCCTGGTCGCCACCGTGGTGATCGCGGTACTGATCGCGCGCAGCCGGTGGGGCTTCAAGCTGACGATGCTCGGCCTCAACCCCAAGGCGGCCAAGCATGCCGGGGTACGGGTCGCGGCGCTGAGCGGTACGGCGCTGGCCGTGTCCGGCGCGTTCGCCGGGCTCGCGGGCGCCGTCCTGCTGACCAGCCCGGTCGGGACCAACCGCCTGCAGCCGGGGATCTCCAACAACATCGGCTGGGACGGCCTGCTGGTCGCCCTGGTCGCCCGCAACCGGCCGCTGATGGCGGTCCCGGTCGCGCTGCTGTTCGGCGTGCTGCGCTCGGGCGGCGGCTTCCTGGCCTCGACCGGCGTACCGCACTTCCTGGTGGACGTCGTGAAGTCGCTGCTGGTGCTCGCGTTCGTCATCCCGCCGGTGCTGACCACGCTGCTCCGCCGCCGCCGGGACGACCGCCGCGCCGACCGGGAACCCGGCGTCCCGGCACCCAAGGCCAAGGAGGCGGTCGCGTCATGAGCGCCGCGGACAACATCTCCACCATCCTCGCCAGCGGGGCCCGGCTCACCGTGCCGCTCGCGTTCGCCGCCTGCGGGGAGTACCTCGCGGAACGGGCCGGAACGGTCAACATCTCGGTCGAGGCCATGATGCTGAGCGGGGCGTTCGGCTCGTTCGCGGTCGCGTCCGCCACCGGCAGCGCCACCACGGGGCTGCTGGCCGGGCTGATGATCGGGCTGGCCGTGGGGTTCGTGCACGGCAACCTGTCGCACCGCGCGACGGTCAACACGTTCGTCGTGGGCCTGGTGCTGAACACGCTGGCGCTCGGGCTGACCAGCTACCTGATCATCACCGGGACGTTCAAGGGCCACCAGGTGGGCCAGGTGAGCGTGCCGGTGCTGCGCGACATCCCGCTGATCGGCCCGGTGCTGTTCGAGCAGCGGTGGCCGGTCTACCTGCTGATCGCGGTGATCCCGCTGACCTGGTGGCTGATCGAGCGCAGCCGGTGGGGGCTGGAGCTGCGCGCGGTCGGCGAGGACCCGCGGGCCGCCGACGTGACCGGCATCGACGTCAACGGGCGGCGCCGCCAGGCGCTGCTGTGGTGCGGCGCGCTGTCCGGCCTCGGCGGTGCCTACCTGGCGGTCGGCGAGGTCGGCGCGTTCAGCCAGAACATGACCGCCGGCCGGGGGTTCATCGTCATCGCGGCGGTGATCTTCGGTGCCTGGCGGCTCGGCCGCACCCTGCTGGGCTGCGTGCTGTTCGGGCTGGCCGACGCGATGCGGCTGGCGCTGCCCGCGCTGGGCGTCACGCTGAACTCGCAGCTGCTGATCGTCGCGCCCTACCTGCTGGCGCTGCTGGCGATGGTGGTGTTCGTCACCAAGGATCGCGAGCCGCGCGCGCTCGGCAAGGCCATCGAAAGGGGTACGGCCTGAGCTGAGGCCCCGAGAGGCGCAACTCCACCGACTTATCCGGCAAATATGCCCCGCCCCATGGGCGATTCCGAGGAGGACACACTGTGACGACCGGACTGACCGCCGCTCGCTGGACGCATGTCGCGCTGCCGACCGGTGATCTGGACAAGGCGATCGACTTCTACACGTCGCTGACCCCGCTGGTGGTGGTCGAGCGCTTCAAGGACGACGCCGGCGAGAGCGTCTGGCTGTCCAACGACCGCCAGGCCGAGACGCCGTTCGTGCTGGTGCTGGTCTCGTTCAACAAGGACAAGGGCGCGCAGTTGGGGCTGCTGCACCCGTTCGCCCACATCGGCATCGAGGTGCCCGAGCGGTCCGACGTGGACGAGCTGGCCGAGCGCGCCCGCGAGCTGGGCAGCCTGCACTGGGAGCCGCGCGACATGCCGGACCCGGTCGGCTACATCTGCGCGCTGAAGGACCCCGACGGCAACGTCATCGAGATCTCGCACAACCAGAAGGTGTTCGACACCGTCCGGGCCAAGTGGGGAGACGGGTCCTGACCGCCGTCCCCTCGCCGGACGCGCCGGATGCGCCGGATGCGCCGGACGCGTCGACCGATGCCGCGCGGGTGGAGGAACGCACCCGCGCGGCGGTGCTGCGCTATCTCGGCGCGCTCAACCGGCACGACGCCGACCTCATCGCCGGCTGCGTCGCCGAGGACTTCGTCAACGAGCACACCTCCGCCATGGGGCGCGGCGTGACCGGCCGTGCCGCGTACCGGGAGCGGCTGGACGGCTTCCTGGCCGACTTCGACGGGCTGCGGTACGAGCTGGAGGACCTCGTCGTCCGGGACGTCCGGGCCGTCCTGGCCTACCGGATGTCGTTCCGGCTCGTCTCGGCCGGGAACGCGCCGGTACGGATCCGCGGCGTGTTCCGGCTCTGGGTGGGCGCGGACGGCCTCGTCACGCGCCGGGTCGACTACTGGGACGGCGCCGAGGTATCGCGCCAGCTCGCGGGCCCCTCGCCCGGCGATTGACCTTCCCTTCACGGTGGCCGCGCGCCCTCGGGGCGCGCGGCGGTTCCGTGCTGCCCGGCCACTGTCATGTTGCATTACGAGACGGCGTCTCTCATTGCTTGACAGAAATCCATCTCGCATCGAAAGATGGCGTCGTGCATGTTGTACTGACTTCGGCGGGTATCGGGCGGATCGAGGGCGGCGCCATCGCCGTCCTGGACACCCCGTACCCGGACCCCGGCGCCCTGATCGAGGCCACCGGCTCGCTGGACGCGCTGGCCACCGCGCGGGTCGTCCGGCGGATCCCGCTCGACGGCGACCAGGGGCTGCTCGCTCCGCTCGTACGTCCCCGCGCCCTGTGGGGCGTCGGGCTCAACTATCACTCCAAGGCGGAGAAGACCGGCCGCCCCGTACCGTCCGAGCCGGTGCTCTACCTGGCCGCGCCGTCCTCGGTCTCCGGGCCCGGCGCGTCCGTCCGGCTGCCGGCGGAGGAGACGGCCGAGATGGACTACGAGGCCGAGATCGCCCTCGTGATCGGCCGTACCCTCGACCGGGCCGCCGAGCGCGACGCCTGGCCGGCCGTCGCCGCCGTCACCGCCGCCAACGATCTGACCGCCCGCGACGTCATGAAGCGGACCTCGGCACCCGTACTGGCCAAGAGCTTCCCTGGCTTCACCGCGCTCGGCGGCTCGCTGCTGAGCCTGGACGAGATCGCCGACCCGGGCGCGATCGGCGTGCGCTCGTGGGTGGGCGGCGAGCGGCGCCAGGACTGCACCGGCGCCGACATGATCTTCGCGATCCCCGAGCTGCTGGCCCGGATCTCCCGGTACGCCGCGCTCCGGCCCGGCGACGTCGTGCTGACCGGCACGCCCGCCGGGACCGGCCAGGACCGCGGCGAGTTCCTCCGCCCCGGCGACACCGTACGGGTCGAGATCGACGGCGTCCTGCCGCTCACCACCCGGGTCCACGCGTGAAGCCGAGCCTTCCCAGCCCCAGCGTCCCCAACCCCAGCACCCTCACACGATCGGGAGCCACCTCGATGACCACAGCGAACAAGCCCGTCTACGACCACGTGCTCACGGGCGGAACGGTCATCGACCCCGCGTCCGGCGTGAACGCGGTGCTGGACGTGGCGATCAACGGCGCCACCATCGCGGCGGTGGGCAGCGGCCTGGCCGAGGACGCGGCCAAGGTCACCGACTGCGCGGGACGGTGGGTGCTGCCTGGCCTGGTCGAGGGCCACACCCACATCTTCCAGCACGTGTCGAAGGTCGGCGCGCCCCCGGACGAGGCCCACCTGCGCCGCGGCGTGGTCGCCGCCGCCGACGCCGGGACCGCCGGGGCGTCCACGTTCGCCGCGTTCCGCAAGCTGATCGTCGAGCCGTCGCCGATGCGCATCGTGAACTTCCTGAACGTCTCGGTGCTCGGCCTGATCGACTTCCGGTTCGGCGAGCTGATGAACCCCGACACGCTGGTGGTCGACGACGCGCTGGCGACCGCCGCCGCCAACCCCGACGTGGTCCGCGGCTTCAAGATCCGGCTGTCCGAGGACGTGGTGGGCGAGCAGTGGCAGACGCTGCTGAAGAAGTCGCTGAACCTGGCCGAGCAGGCGGGCCTGCCGCTCATGATCCATATCGGCGAGACCTCCGAGCCGCTGCCGATCGTCCTGGACCACCTGCGCCCCGGCGACATCGTCGCGCACTGCTACACCGGCAAGCCGCACGGCATCCTGGACGGCGACCAGGTGCTGCCCGCGGTGATGGCCGCCCGCGAGCGCGGCGTGCTGTTCGACTCGGCGCACGGTAAGAGCAACCTCAGCTTCGAGGTGGCCCGCCGCGCCATCGCGCAGGGCTTCTACCCCGACGTGCTCGGCTCCGACACCAGCGCGCGCAACTGGCACGGCCCGGTCTTCGACCTGCTGACCAGCATGTCGAAGCTGATCGCGCTGGGCGTCCCGCTCACCGAGGCCGTCGCCCGCGCCACCGTGCGCCCGGCGGAGGTCCTGGGCCTGGCCGTCGAGGGGTACGGACGGCTGGAGCCCGGCGGCCCGGCGCACGTCACGGTGGTCGAGGAGACCGCCGAGTGCGTGCTCCCAGATGCGGCCGGCAACACCATCACCGCTCCCCGCCTGGAGCCCACGCTCGTCCTGCACGATGGTGCGGCCGTGGAGACCGTTCCGTGGCGCGGGCTGCCCGCCGCATGACGCCCCCCGCACACGCTCCCTCCCCCGTACACGCTCCGCGAGCGCGGCTGCGGGCGGCACTGGCCCGGGGACGCCGTCCGTCCGGCACCTTCGTCAAGCTGCCCGCGCCGGACGTGGCGGAGCTGTGCGGGCTCGCGGGCTTCGACTTCATCGTCGTCGACCTCGAACACTCGACGCTGACCGAGGCCGACGCGATCGGCCTGGTCCGGCACGCTGAACGGTGCGGGCTCCCGGCCCTCGTCCGCATCCCGGAGGTCGACGCGCCGCTGATCTGCCGGCTGCTGGAGAACGGCGCTGCCGGGTTCCAGCTGTCGATGCTCAGCGGTGCCGCCCAGACCCGGGCGCTCGTACGGGCCACGCGGTTCGCCCCTGAAGGGGCCCGGTCGGTCAGCCTGGCCAACCGGGCCGCAGGCTTCGGACTGCGCCCGTTGGACGGACGGCCGGGCGGCCTGGCGGCTTTCCTGGCCGCCGAACGCGCCGATCCGCCGCTGCTGGTCGGGCAGATCGAGACGCCGTGGTGGCGGGACGGAACCGAGTCCTGGCCGGAGGTGATCGGCGACCTGGACGTGGCCTTCGTCGGCATCACCGACCTGGCCGTGAGCCTGGGCGTCGAGCCGGGCGGCGAGGAACTGCGCGCGGCGGTGGCCGAGGTGCGGGCCGCGGCACACGAATGCGGGATCGCGTTCGGCGGCTGGACCCCGTCCCTCGCCGCCGCCCCGAGCCAGGGCCTGGACGAGGCGCGCTACCTGGTGACGGGCTCCGACCTGCAGATCCTGGCCGCCGGACTGGAAGCGGCGGCCGACCGAGGAGGAAACGGATGACAGAGAACGACCGTACGGCCGGCACGTCCCGTAACGGCAAGCTCTACAGCAAGGTGATCGGCTGGGCCGACCTGCCGGAGACCGAGGTCCGCCCGGGAGTACGGCGGCGCGTCTACTCCACCGACGAGGTCATGGTGGCGCACCACCGGCTCGACGTCGGCATGGACCTCAACCCCCACAGCCACAAGGACTTCGACCAGCTCGTCTACATCGCCGAGGGTCGCTGCAACTACTACGTCGACGGCGTCGCGCACGAGATGACCGCAGGGACGTTCCTGCTGGTGCCCAGCGGCTCCGAGCACTACATCGAGCCGCTGGAAGAGCCGTGCGTCAACATCGACATCTTCGTCCCGCCGCGCGCCGACCTCGCCCCGCCCCTCGGTTGACTCGTGGCGTGTTCGCCTCCGCCGCCGCGGATTCAGGCGAACACGCCACGAGTCAACGGGAGGTCGACGGGTGTGGGTCAGGCGGGTGTGGGTCAGGCGGGTGTGGCGATTGCGCTGGGGGTGTTGCCGAGGCGCTGCGAGAGCTCCTCGGTGATCTCCACCAGGGCCCGCGCCATCTCCGAGCCGGCCTCGCGCGGGACGTCGACCGTGGTCCCCACGATCGCCATCGCGGCGATGATGGCCTCGCCCTCGAAGACCGGCGCGGCGATGGTGTGCACGCCGTTCTGGGACGGGGAGTTGACCGACAGCCGGTGCGCCCGGATCCAGTCGACCTCCTCGCGCAGCTCGGGCGAGCGGCGCAGCAGCTTGCCCAGCGCCGGGGCCTGCTCGGACGGCAGGTACGCGCAGAACACCCGGCCCTGCGCCGAGGTGGTCGGATCGAGCCGGGAGCCGACCCGCACGCTGATCCGGATCAGATGGTCGGTGTTGTCGGCCGAGCGCACGACGGTCGGCGACTCGCCGTCCCAGATGCTCAGCACCACGGTCTGCCCGACGGCCTTGACCAGCCGGTCCATGTACGGCTCGGCGGCGGTCACGATGGGCAGCGCGGCCCGGGCGGCGGCGGCCAGCGTCAGCACCTGCGGGCCCAGCGAGTACAGCGCGGTGCGGTCGTCGTACCGCAGCAGGTTCGCCGCGCGCAGCGCCTTGGTGTAGCGGTGCGCGGTCGCCTTGCTGGCCCCCAGCCGGGCGGTGATCTCGTTCAGGCTCAGATGGGGCCGGCTCACCGTGAACGAGTCCAGGATCAGCGCGGCGCGCTGGACCGTCTGGATCGACGGGGCGCCCTCGGCCGTCGTGTCTCGCGCAGTCCTCGTTGCCATCCGTTCCTCGCTTCTGCCTCGGCCACGTCCGCGTCCCGCCCTGGGCGGCGCCGTGACGGCATGGCACGCCATCCCATCATGCGGGACGCCGTGGGGGTGGGCCATCCGGTGGATTGGTGCGATGCGCCCGTTCGGGCCGCATTCGCCGGGTCACCGACAGCCATCTCTTATTGCGAGACGCAATCATGGCAACTGGGATGGTGGTCGTCAACCGGGGACAGATCGCGGCGGCGGACCCTTGACACGGTGATCCGGACTGCGGAAATCTGTACACGATGCGAGATGGCATCTCGAATCGCTGAACGACACTGATCGAAGTCCGAAACTGCGTGGAGGGGGTGGAGCCCGATGCGTGATCCGAGCGGGGAGGGTCTTCCGGGCCGGCTGGTCGTCGAGGACTGGGACGGGCTGACCTTCCGCGTCAACCGCGCCGCGTACCGTTCGCCGGAGGTCTTCCAGGCGGAACGGGCCCGGATGTGGGGCCGGACCTGGCTCTACCTCGGCCACGAGACCGAGATCGCGGCACCCGACGACTTCCTGACCAGGACGCTGGGCGGCCGGCCGCTGATCTTCTGCCGCGACTCCGGCGGCGAGGTGCGCGCGTTCCTCAACTCGTGCCCGCACCGTGGAACGGTCCTGTGCCGGGAGAACGAGGGCTCCGCCAAGCTGTTCCAGTGCTTCTACCACGCCTGGACGTTCCGCAACAGCGGCGAGGTCGCGGCCATCCCGGGCAAGGACGCCTACGAGGCCGCGGGCGAGGGCTTCCTCGACTCGATGCGGCTGCGCCCCGTTCCCCGGCTGGAGAGCCACGAGGGCTTCGTGTTCGTCGCGTTCGATCCGGACGTGCCGCCGCTGCTCGACCACCTCGGCGACGCCGCCGACTACATGACGATGCTCACCGAGCAGCACGCGGCCGGTATGGAAGTCCTGCTGGGCACCCAGAAGTACGGGGTGCGCGGCAACTGGAAGCTTGCCGTCGAGAACGCCATGGACGGCTACCACTTCTCCCCCACGCACAACACGTTCGTCGGCTACCTGCGCGAGACGGGCTTCGCCGTCACCGACGACGACCAGTACGCCTACAACCTCGGCAACGGCCACTCGCTGCTGGTCCTCACCGGACACGGCGGCCGGATCAGCATGCTGTGGGAGCCGCGCTTCGGCGAGGACGAGAAGCGCCGTACCGAAGAGCACCGCGCTGAGATGGACCGGCGGCTCGGCCCGGAGCGAGCCCGCTACGTCGCCGATGAGAGCCACATCCTGTTCGTGTTCCCCAACCTGCTGCTGTTCGACCTCGAAGGGCTGGGGATCCGGCAGCTCGAACCCGCGTCGGCGGGCCGTACCGACGTCCGCGCCTGGCAGCTCGCGCCGCGCGGCGAGGACGACGAGACCCGGGCGCTGCGGATGAAGACCATGGTCAGCTTCGTCGGCCCGGGCGGCCTGGCCACCCCCGACGACATCGAGGCGTACGAGGCGGTGCAGCGCGGCATCGAGGCCACCGCCGCCGACCCCCGCGAGGGGATCGACTACAGCGACATGTCGCGCGGCATGGACGACGAGGTGAAGGGCGTCCAGGGCCGTTCGATCGACGAGGGCGCGATGCGCGGCTTCTGGCGGCACTGGGTGGACGCGCTGGGCACCGAGGACGGGCTCGCCGTCACCGGCCAACGCCCCGAGCGCTTCCTCGAAGGGCGGAACGTCCGATGATCACGCGCGCCGATGTGGAGGACTTCCTCTACGCCGAGGCCGACATCCTGGACGCCTGGAAGTACGACGAATGGCTCGCGCTGTTCGAGCCCGGCGCCCGCTTCGAGATCCCCACGACCGACTGGACCGGAGCCTCTCCGCACGCGTCCGGCTCGTTCGTCTGCGACGACTGGGACCTGCTCAAGGCCCGCGTCAAGCGGCTCAAGTCGCGCAAGGCGCATGCCGAGAACCCGGCGTCCCGTACCCACCGGCTGGTCTCCAACGTCCGGCTGCACCCGCAGGAGGACCCCGCGCTGTTGCGCGTGACCGCCGCGTTCGTGGTCCACCGGGCCCGGGACGGCGAGTTCGACCCGTACGTGGGCCGCTACGACCACCTGCTGGTGACGGAAGGCGGCGACCTGCGCTTCCGGCTCCGCCGCGCCGTCCTCGGCCACGAATTCCTGTCCGCCGGCAGCCGGCTCAGCTTCATCCTCTGAGGGAACCGTGATGATCAACCACAATCTGGCGTTCCGCTTCCGCCCGGACGTACCGGCGGAGACCGCCGACGCACTCCTGGCCGAGCTGGCGACCTTCCCGGAGCGGTACCCGGCGATGCGCGACTTCGCGCTGGGCCGCAACATCAGCACGCGCGACTCCACGTTCACGCACGCCTTCTCGGTACGGTTCGACTCCGAGGCCGACCTGCGGGCCTACCTCGAGAGCGACTCGCACGAGCGGTTCGTCCGGGAGCGCTGGCGCCCGATCATCGAGGCGCACACCATCGTCAGCTACGAGACCCCCGATGGGGAGACGGGCCGGCCGCGCGCCCCGTACGGCATGGAGTACGCCCGCATCGAGGTTCCGGACCTGCCCCGTACGGTCGAGTTCCTCCAGTACCACGTCGGGCTCCAGCTCGAACAGCACACCGACGAGTACGCCTACCTGCGCGCCGACATCGAGCACCACGCGATCGAGGTGATCAGCGCCCCCGACCGTACCGCCGGGCACACCAGTGCCGTCGGCTACAGCGTCGAGAACGCGGACGTCCTGGCGCGGCTCCGCGCGAGCGTGGTCCGCGCCGGTCACGAGGTCCTCGAACTCCAGGAGCGCCAGCGGGACTTCTGCGAGGACGGCTTCGCGGTCCGCGACCCCGACGGCCTGATCGTTGAGCTGTTCACCGGTTTCCTGGAGTATGCCGAGCCGCCGCTGACCGAGCTACGGCCCGTCGACGTGGTGCACCCGTTCCTCGCGACCGCGAAGTACGAGGAATCGCTGGAGTTCTACACCAAGGTGCTGAACTTCATGCCGTCCGACGAGATCGTCGGGTCCACGACGTTCCTGCGCGGCGAGGACCGCTACCACCACAGCCTCGCCCTGCAGAACAACAAGGAGCACTACGTCGCGCACGTGTGCTTCGCGATGAAGAGCTTCGACCACGTGATGCGCGCCCGCGCCCGTGCCCTCTACAAGGGCGAGCCGATCGCGTCCGACATGGTCAACCACTCGGCCTCGACGTCCATCGCGTTCTACATGCACGACCCTGTGCACGGCCCGCGCTTCGAGCTGTGCGACCGGCACCGCGTCTTCACCCCGGAAGAGCACGAGACCCACCGCGCCCGCCGGATGCCCGCCGACCCGCGCAACATCGACGTGTGGCGCCCTGCCGCCGACGACTGGGGCCGTTTCTGAACGCTGTGTCTCTCAACACGGGGTTGCCCACGGGCGCCGAGATCGTCCGCGTTCTCGAGATCCTCGACGGCGTTCCCTCGCCGTACGGTCACGAGGCCGCCGCCGCCGCGCGCCTGGCCACCTGGTGCGCGGCGCGGTGGCCGCTGATCGAGTGGACGGTGCAGCCGTACGGCGACGGCGGCGCCAACCTCATCGCCGCGCCTCGGGCCGCCCCGCGCGGCATGCCCGCCGGTGACCTGCTGATCTACTCCCACCTCGACACGTCCCTGTCCGGAGATCCGGACGAGGACCGTCCCATCACCGGCCGTTCCGGCGATCCGGGCACGCTCACGGTCACCACCGATCAGGTGGAGGGAGCGGGCCTGGGCGTGGCCCGCGCCCCAGCGGCGGCGGCCCTGATCGGCTTCGTCTCCGCCGTCCTGGCCGACGAAGACCCGCCTTCTGCACGGCTGCTACTGGCCGGCTCGGGCACGCACCGCAGCGTCCTGCACGGCACGGCGGCGAACGCCCGCGTAACCGGCCTGGACCACTTCCTGGCCACGGAGCCCCACCCCGTCGCCGCAGTCGTCGCGAAATGCGGCCCGCCCACGCTCCTCTGGGAGGAACCGGGCGCGCTCTACCTGCGGGTACGTGTACGCGGCCGGCACGGCGCCGTCCTGGCCCCCGAATCGGCCGTCCCATCCGGGGGAGTCATCGCCCACGCCGGCCTGGTCATCGAGGCCATCGAACGCTGGCGTACGGCCTACCTCGCCTCAAGCACAGCCCCGGGCACCCAAGTCGGTCCGGCCGTCGGCATCGGCTCGCTCACCGCAGGCCGCCCCGACAAGGCCGATCTCTTCCCGGCCCTTCTCGAAGCAGGCGTCTACGTAGTGACCGTCCCGGGGGCCGACCCGCACGCGATCGCGACAGCCCTCCACCACGAAATCCAGGCGACTTGCACGAACAGCCCCCTCGCCACCTGCACGATCGAGGTGGACGTCGACGAGGTCCACCCCGCCGCCGCGACGCCGCACGACGCCCCTGTCGTCCGCGCGGCCCGTACCGCCTGGCGCACGGAGTTCGGCACCGACCCTCCACCGATCACCGGCTGGACCGGCTCGACCGACGGCGTCGTCCTGCGCGCCCACGGCATCGACACCGTACGCCTAGGCCCCCAGGCCCGCCCATCCCCGACCGACCCACGCAGAGACGTCCTGAACCTGCCGTCCCTAACCGCCTACGCGAACATCTACGCCCACCTGACCACCCCACGCGCACGTTGACTCGTGGCGTGTTAGCCATTACACAAACACCGGAACGCCAA